>NZ_SMKJ01000495.1:0-2820 GCF_004348615.1 Micromonospora sp. KC207 | reverse complement strand
GTCCGGCGGCGCTGAGCCGAGTTGCCTTCATCCGGTGCGTCCCTTCGCTGGGGCTCGGCGGGGCGGGATGCCTGCTGCGGCAAGAAACACCGTAGCGGATATACCACAGGTAGGAAATTTTCACACCGGGCGGGGGTGACGCAAGACCGCCGACCGGATTCCGTGCCGTAAGGGAGGGCTCCCTGTCAACGCCTGAGGTGGAGAGGGGAGCCCTTCTCACCCGGCCCGCTACCCGCCGGTGGGGGCGAAGCGCAGCAGGTTCCAGGAGACCGCCGGCAGGAGCACCGAGCAGCGCCCCCCGTCCGGGGCGGGGATGGGCAGCTCCCGGGGCGTGACCCGGTCGGGCTCGGCCTCGGTGTTGGTGGCGTCCGGGTCGGTCCCGGCGGCGAGGGTCAGGTGGGCCGCCCCGGACAGGCCCGGCAGGCCGCGCAGGTCCAGGTCGAGGGGGAGGTCGGCGGAGCCCCGGTTGACCGCGAGGACGGTCAACTCGCCGGTCTCCTCGTCGTGCAGCGCCACGGTGTCCAGCACCGGGACGTCGCCGTACCGCTTGGTGGCGTACGTCGGGCCGGCCGGCTCGGTGCGCAGCACGGTGCCCCGGGCATGCCGGGCGGTGAGGGCGAACGGGTGGAAGATGCTCTGCCGCCAGGCCGGACCGCCGGTGCGGGTGCGGATCGGGGCGATCACGTTGGCGAGCTGCGCCTGGCAGGCCACCCCGACCCGGTCGGCGTGCCGGAGCAGGGTGATCAGCAGGTCGCCGACGACCACCGCGTCGACGGCGGTGTAGTCGTCCTCGATCAGGGCGGGGGCCTCGACCCAGCCGCGCCGGTCCAGGTCGGCCTGGAGGCGGGACTGGTACCAGACGTTCCACTCGTCGAACGAGATCTTCAGCTTGCGCCGGTGCCGCTGCTTCGCCGCCACGTGGTCGGCCGTCGCCACCACCTCGGCGATGAAGTGGTCCATGTCCACGGCCGAGGCGAGGAGGCTGGCCCGGTCGCCGTCGGACGGGTCGTAGTAGGTGTGCGCGGAGATGTAGTCCACGTGCTCGTAGGTGTGCTCCAGCACGGTCGCCTCCCAGGAGGCGAACGTCGGCATGCCCCGGCCGGAACTGCCGCAGGCGACCAGGCTGACCGAGGGGTCGATCATCTTCATCGCGCGGGCGGTCTCGGCGGCGAGCCGGCCGTACTCGTCGGCGGTCTTGTGCCCGACCTGCCACGGGCCGTCCAGCTCGTTGCCGAGGCACCACAGCTTCACCCCGTACGGCTCCTTCGCGCCGTGCTCCCGGCGCAGGTCCGACAGCCGGGTGCCGCCCGGGTGGTTGGCGTACTCCAGCAGGTCGCACGCCTCCTGCACGCCCCGCGTGCCGAGGTTGACGGCCATCATCGGCTCGACACCGGCCGTCGCCGCCCAGGTCACGAACTCGTCGAGGCCGAACGCGTTGGTCTCGATCGTCTTCCAGGCGAGGTCGAGCCGGCGGGGCCGGTCGGCGACCGGGCCGACGCCGTCCTCCCAGCGGTAGCCGGAGACGAAGTTGCCGCCGGGGTAGCGGACCACGGAGACGCCGAGTTCGCGGGTCAGCTCCAGCACGTCGCCGCGTAGGCCGCGCGGGTCGGCGGTGGGATGGCCCGGCTCGTAGACCCCGCCGTACACGCAGCGCCCCAGGTGTTCGACGAAGGAGCCGAAGATCCGGCGGTCGACCGGTCCGATCGTGAAGGCCGGGTCGATGGTCAGCTGCGCGGTCACCAAGGAGTCCACCTTTCGTCGTTCCGTTGGTTCTATATCGTTGTACTCAACGTTGTAAAGGGCGCGGACGCCGGTAGGGTTCCGGCAGTACCAGCGGGAGGCGTCAGTGCGACACAGGCTGAAGGACGTGGCAGAGCGGGCGGGCGTGTCGGTCAAGACCGTCTCCAACGTCGTCAACGGCTACCAGCACGTGCGGCCGGACACCCGGGCCCGGGTCGAGCAGGCCGTCGCCGACCTCAACTACCGCCCCAACCTCTCGGCGCGCAACCTGCGCAAGGGGCGCACCGGGGTGATCGCCCTGGCGCTGCCGGGGCTGGACATCCCGTACTTCGCCGAGCTGGCCCGGCACGTGGTCACCGCCGCCGCCGAGCGGGGCTGGGCGGTCCTGATCGACCAGACCGGCGGCGGCTCGGAACGGGAGCGGGCCGCCGCCGGCATCGGCGACCACCTCATCGACGGCCTGATCTTCAGCCCGCTGGCGCTGACCGCCGAGGACCTCGCCGGCCTGGACGGCACCCCGCTGGTGCTGCTCGGCGAGCGCGTCGACCACGGCCCCGCCGACCACGTGGTGATCGACAACGTGGCCGCCGCCCGGAAGGCCACCGCCCACCTGATCTCCCTCGGCCGCCGCCGGATCGCCGCGATCGGCGCGCAGCGCACCCCGGAGAGGGCCACCGCCCGGCTCCGCCTCGCCGGCTACGCCGCCGCGCTCGACGAGGCCGGCATCGCGTACGACGAGCGGCTCGTCGCGCCCGCGCCGGCCTGGCACCGCGCGAACGGCGCGGCCGCCATGCGCCACCTGCTCACCTCGGGGGTACGCCCCGACGCCGTCTTCTGCTGCGACGACACCCTCGCCCTCGGCGCCCTGCGGGCGCTGCACGAGGCGGGCCTGCGGGTCCCCGGCGACGTGGCGGTGGCCGGCTTCGACGACATCGAGGACGGCCGCTTCTCCATCCCCACCCTCACCACCATCGCGCCCGACAAGGAACGCATCGCGCGGCTGGCGGTGGAACTCCTCGCCAACCGCGTCGACGGCGACCGGCACACCCCGCCGAGGGACGCCCACGCCCCCTACCGCCT
>NZ_SMKJ01000494.1:0-2831 GCF_004348615.1 Micromonospora sp. KC207 | reverse complement strand
CGCCCAACAGGGCTACCACTACGGCCCCGCCTGCCAAGCCCTCCACACCGCCTGGCAACACCACAACACCATCTACGCCGAAGTCCACCTCCCCGACACCACCACCAACCACCGCTACACCCTCCACCCCATCCTCCTCGACGCCGCCCTGCACGCGGCCGCCCTGGCCGATCCGGACGGAGCCGGCGGCGTTCCGTTCACCTGGCGCGGCGTCACCCGGTGGACGACCGGCCACTCCGCCTTGCGGGTCCGACTCACCCCGACCGGGGCCGGCGCGGTGCGGATCGACCTGGCAGACCTCACCGGCGCACCGGTCGCGTCGGTGGAGTCCCTGAGCACCCGACCCGCGACGGCCACGGATCAGGTCGAGTGGTCGTCGCTCTACCAGCTCGACTGGATCCCGGTAGCCCGTCCGGCCCATACCGCCACCCCGCACCCCGAGCCGCGGACGGCCCCGGCGCCGACCACCGACCCGCCGGAGTCCGCCCGGGTCGCCACGCACTGGCTGCTCGACCAGCTGACCGGCGCGCTTGCCGATGACCGGACCCGGCTGGCTGTGGTGACCCGTGGCGCGGTCGCCACCGGTACGGACGCCGACGTGAACCTCGCGCACGCGCCGCTGTGGGGCCTGTTGCGCTCCGCCCGCGCCGAGCATCCGGGCCGGTTCGTCGCGATCGACCTCGACGACCGGGAGAGCTCCCGGGACGCGCTGCCCGCCGCGCTCGACCTGGCCGAGCCCGAGGTCGCCATCCGGGACGGTCAGCTGCTCGTTCCCCGGCTGTCCCGGGTACCGGCCGGCACCGGTACCGGTGCCCCGGACCTGGCCCCCGGGGGAACAGTGCTCATCACGGGCGGAACCGGCAGTCTCGGCCGCCTGGTCGCGCGTCACCTGGTCACCCGACACTGCGTCCGGCACCTGACCCTGGTCAGCCGGCGCGGCCCGGCCACCCCCGGCACCGAGGAACTGGTCGACGAGCTCACCGGGCACGGCGCTACGGTGTCGGTGGTAGCCGGCGACGTCGCCGAGCCGGACACGGTTGCCCGGATCTGCGCGGGCATCCCCACCGAACATCCGCTGACCGCGGTCGTACACGCCGCCGGGCTCCTCGACGACGCCCTGATCTCGGACCTCACTCCGGCCCGGCTCGACGCGGTCCTCCGGGCCAAGGCGGACGCCGCCTGGCACCTGCACCAGGCCACCATGGACGCCGACCTGGCCGCGTTCGTGCTGTTCTCTTCGGCCTCCGGTACCCTGGGCGCCGCCGGTCAGGGCAACTACGCCGCCGCCAACGCGTTCCTGGACGCCCTCGCCCAGCACCGCCGGGGGACAGGGCGGCCGGCGGTGTCGCTCGGCTGGGGGCTGTGGGACCAGGATGGCGGCCTCACCGCCGGACTCTCCCCGACCGATCGGCGGCGATTGGCCGAGGCCGGGGTCGGCGCGCTGACCGCCGAGGCCGGGCTGCGGCTGCTCGACGCGGCCATCGGAGTGGGCCGCGCGGCGCTCTACCCGATACACCTCGACCCGACCTCGATCAGTCCCACCGATCCGGCGGCGCCGCTGCTGCGCGGCTTCCGCCGGCGGGCCGGCAACCCAAGCGGGCCCACCGAGGCCGCCGAGGATTTCGTTGGCCGGCTGCGCGGCAGGTCCGATCTGGAGATAGAGCAAATCCTGGCCAACCTGGTCCGGACCCACGTCGCGGTGGTACTCGGGCACCGCAGCGGCGACGCGGTCGCGGCCGACCGGCCCTTCACCGAACTGGGCTTCGACTCGCTGGCCGCCCTTGACCTGCGCAGCCGCCTCGCCGACGCCACCGGCCTGCGGCTGGCTGCCACCCTGGTTTTCGATCACCCCACCGCGCTCGCGGTCGCCCAACACCTGCGATCCCAAGTCACCGGCGGGAGTTCCGGCCTCGCCGCCGCGCCCAGTTCCGTCGCCGGCTCCGACGAGCCGATCGCGATCGTCGGCATGGCCTGCCGGCTGCCCGGCGGGGTCGGCTCGCCCGAGGACCTGTGGGACCTGGTCGCCGCGGGACGTGACGGGATCGGCGACTTCCCGGAGGACCGGGGCTGGGACATCGAGCGGTGGTACGACCCGGAGCCCGGTCGCCCCGGCAAGACGTACGTGCGGGCCGGAGGCTTCCTCGCCGGGGCCGGTGCTTTTGACGCCAGTTTCTTCGGGATCAGTCCGCGTGAGGCGGTGTTGATGGATCCGCAACAGCGGTTGCTGTTGGAGGTGTCGTGGGAGGCGTTCGAGCGGGCCGGAATCGTGCCGGCCACTCTGCGGGGGAGCCGGACCGGGGTGTTCGCCGGGGTGATGTACCACGACTACCCGGGCAGCGCGAGCGTTGGCAGTGTGGTCTCCGGCCGGATCGCGTACACCCTCGGGCTGGAGGGGCCGGCGGTGAGTGTGGATACCGCGTGCTCGTCGTCGTTGGTCGCGTTGCACTGGGCGGCGCACGCGCTCCGGCAGGGGGAGTGTGATCTGGCGCTGGCCGGTGGGGTGACGGTGATGGCCACCCCGGAGACGTTCGTGGAGTTCAGCGGGCAGGGTGGATTGTCCCGCGACGGGCGGTGCCGGTCGTACGCGGACGGCGCGGATGGCACCGGTTGGGCCGAGGGTGTCGGGGTGCTGTTGTTGGAGAGGCTGTCTGATGCTCAGCGCAACGGTCATGAGGTTCTTGCGGTGGTGCGTGGTTCGGCGGTTAACCAGGACGGTGCGTCCAACGGCATTACCGCGCCGAGTGGGTTGGCGCAGCAGCGGGTGATTCGTGCGGCGTTGGCGAACGCTGGGCTGGATGTGCGTGGTGTTGACGCGGTGGAGGGTCACGGCA
>NZ_SMKJ01000493.1:0-2832 GCF_004348615.1 Micromonospora sp. KC207 | reverse complement strand
GGCCGGGGGTGGGAATGTTCCGGCCGGAGCCCGACCGCGCCCCGGGAATTTCCGCCGTGGCATGCCCTGGCGACGCTGTCGTTGCGGCGCGGGGTAGCTTGCGGGCCGGGCGGGTGGCCGCCGGTCCCGGGCCGGGCGGTGGGAAAGCGTTCCCGGCCCGGGCGCCGACCTGGGTAGCCTCGCGGGCATGAGGATCGGCATTGTGGGGGCCACCGGCCAGGTCGGTGGCGTGATGCGGCAGGTGTTGGCGGAGCGCGAGTTCCCGGCGGAGCAGGTGCGGATGTTCGCCTCCGCCCGGTCGGCCGGCCGGGCCGTGCCGTGGCGCGGCGGCGAGGTGACGGTCGAGGACGCGGCCACGGCCGACTACTCGGGCCTGGACATCGTGCTCTTCTCCGCCGGCAAGGGCACCGCGCGGGAGCTGGCCCCCCGGGTCGCCGAGGCCGGCGCGGTGGTGATCGACAACTCGTCGGCGTTCCGGATGGATCCGGACGTCCCGCTGGTGGTCGCCGAGGTCAACCCGCACGCCGCCGCGAACCGCCCGAAGGGCATCATCGCCAACCCGAACTGCACCACGATGGCTGCGATGCCGGTGCTGCGCCCGCTGCACGCCGAGGCGGAGCTGGTGAGCCTGGTCGTCTCGACGTACCAGGCGGTGTCGGGGGCCGGCCTGTCCGGCGTGGCCGAGCTGGAGGAGCAGGTCCGCAAGGTCGCCGAGCAGGCCGCCGGGCTGGCCTTCGACGGCGCGGCGGTGGAGTTCCCCACCCCCCGGGTCTTCGCCCGGCCGATCGCGTTCAACGTGCTCCCGCTCGCCGGCTCGATCCTCGACGACGGCTCGGCGGAGACCGACGAGGAGCAGAAGCTGCGCAACGAGAGCCGCAAGATCCTGGAGATCCCCGGGCTGAAGGTCTCCGGCACCTGCGTGCGGGTCCCGGTCTTCACCGGCCACTCGCTCCAGATCAACGCGCGGTTCGCCCGGCCGATCAGCCCGCAGCGGGCCCGTGAGCTGCTTGACGGGGCCCCCGGCGTGGCCCTGTCCGACGTGCCGACGCCGTTGGACGCCGCCGGCCAGGACCCGACGTACGTGGGGCGCATCCGCGCCGACGAGACGGTGGAGCACGGCCTCGCCCTGTTCTGCTCCAACGACAACCTGCGCAAGGGTGCCGCCCTCAACGCGGTCCAGCTCGCCGAACTCGTCGCCGCCGACCTCCGCTGACGGCCGCTCGCCTGCCGGTGCGGTGCCGTCGCGTTACCCCGTCGGGCCGGCGGGTAGACGGCGGTGCCGACACCGAGAGGGGAGCACCATGACAACGGTCGGAGAGTTCATGACGACCCGGTTGGTGACGATGGACGGCGACGAGACGCTCACCGCCGCGGCGCGGGAGATGCGTGACAGCGCCATCGGGGACGTGATCGTCACCGCTGGCGACGATGTGGTCGGCATCGTCACGGACCGGGACATCACGGTCCGCGGCGTCGCGGAGGGGCTCGACCCCAGCAGGACCCCGCTCAACCACATCACCAGCCGTGACGTGATCACGGTGAGTCAGTACGACGACGCCGTGGCCGCCGCCGACCTGATGCGCACGTACGCCGTACGCCGGCTGCCGGTGATCGACGGCGGCCGGCTGGTCGGGCTGATTTCCATTGGCGACCTCGCGGTCGAGCGCGAACCACAGTCGGTGCTGGCGGGCATCAGCGCCGACGACCCCAACAACTGACCGTCCGCCGCGGCACGCCGGCCCCCGCACCCGGGGGCCGGCGTCGCATCGTGCCCGCGCCGCGCCGCGCCTCACCCGTTGCGGGTGAGATTGACCCCGTGCCCGACGGGGACCCCTCCTGCGACGTCGAACGCTGCGGCGTGACGGGAGGGAGGGACCGATGCCGGACGCGACCACCAGATTCTTCGAGGACCTGAACCGGCGGGGGTACGAACCGCTGCTGGTCAAGACATCCGGAACCATCCGCTTCGACCTGCGCGAGGGCCCGCGCACCAGCCACTGGACGGTGGCGATCGACCGGGGCCGGTTGCGGGTGAGCCAGGAGGACCAGGAGGCGGACACCGTCATCGGGATCAGCCCCGCCCTCTTCGAGGAACTCGCCGCCGGCCGTGCGCACGGCATCGCGGCGATCCTGCGCGGGGACATGACCGTCAGTGGCGACCCCCGGCTGGTGGTGCAGGTGGAGCGGCTCTTTCCCGGTCCGCCGACCAGCCAGGGCCCGCGCCGGCACGTCCAGAGGGAGGCACGCTGATGCCGCAGAGCAACACGGTCCGGATCCTGGACGGCAGCACCTTCGTCGTCTCGGAGGACACCGGCGACATCGAAGCGACGCCGAGCGAGCCCACCGGCATGTTCTCCCTGGACACCCGGTTCCTGTCGCGCTGGGTGCTGACCATCAACGGCGAGCGGCTCAACACCCTGTCGTACGACGACCTCCAGTACTACGAGGCGCGCTTCTTCCTGGTGCCGGGGATGGCCACCCACTACGTCGACGCGAAGCTGTCGATCGTCCGCAAGCGGGCCGTCGGCGGCAGCTTCCATGAGCAGGTCACCATCCTCAACCACGACGAGAAGCCCGTCGACCTCGAGGTCCGGATGGACGTCGACTCCGACTTCGCCGACCTGTTCCAGGTCAAGGACGAGATCGTGAACAAGAAGGGCGAGAAGTACGCCGAGGCCGAGGCCGACCGGCTGCGCCTGGGCTACCACCGGGGCAACTTCCGGCGCGAGACGATCATCTCCTGCTCGCGGACCGCCCGGTACGACCGCAACGGCTTCGCGTTCACCGTCCACCTGGAGCCGAACGAGCAGTGGAGCACGGAAATCGACGTGC
>NZ_SMKJ01000492.1:0-2836 GCF_004348615.1 Micromonospora sp. KC207 | reverse complement strand
GCCGAAACCTCCGGGGCGGCCGAGGCGGAACCCGCGCCGGAGGTCGGCGTCGCCGCCCCCGTCGGGTCCCCGGAGTCCACCGCCGGTGCGGCGTCGGGCTCGGCACCGGAGGCGTAGCGGTAGCCGGCGCCGCCGACCAGGACGGCCGCCACCAGCGCCCCGCCGACCAGGGCCGTGCGGGCCCGCCCCGTGCGCATGCGCCGGCCGGTACGGATCTCCCGGCCCGTGCCGAACCCGGCGTCCGATCCGAGGACCGTGCTGGCCACGCTGGTGCTACCGCTCGATCCTTCGGGAAACGGGAAGAACACGGCCAGCAGGGCGGCCCGCCGGGCCAGCTCCCGCACCCCGCGCTCCTCCCAGTCCGATCCGTAGGCCCCGCCCGCGATTCGTTCCAGGACACCGAGGAAGACCTGGGCCGGCTGGGGGCGCTCGTCGGGCCGCTTGGCCATCCCCCGGCGCAGCAGCTCGTGCACCGGCTGCGGCGCCGGCTCGGTGGGAATCGGCGCGCTGGCGTGCTGGTCGCGTAGGGCGAGCAGGCTGCGCCCGTCGTACGGGGGACGGCCGGTCAGGCACTCGAAGAAGGTGGCCGTGGCGGCATAGATGTCGCAGGCCGGGGCCGCCGCTGCGCCGGTCCACTGCTCCGGCGCCATGTAGCGGGGAGTGCCGGTGACGGTGGTGGCCGCCTCCCCGCCGATCGGCATGGCGATGCCGAAGTCGGCGAGCTTGCTCTCGCCCGCTGCGGTGACCAGCACGTTCTCCGGCTTGTAGTCGCGGTGCACCACGCCCCGGTCGTGCGCCGCCGCCAAGCCGGCCAGCGAGCCCTTGAGGACGCAGAGCGCCGCCTCCGGCCCGGTCGGCCCGTTGGCGCGCAGCATCTGCCGCAACGAGACGCCGTTGACCAGCTCCATGACGATCGCCGCACCCGTGGGCGACTCGACGTACTCGTAGAGCCGGGAGACGTGCGGGTCGTCGATGTCAGCCAGCAAGCGGGCCTCGGTGCGGAAGGAGTCGCGGAACGAGGGGTCACCGCCGAGGCCACCGACGAGGTACTTCACGGCGACCGGGGTGCCGGTCGCGTCGTGGGTGGCCAGCACCACTCGACCGGACGCGCCCGAGCCCAGCTCACGCACCTCGGTGTAGCCGGACACCAGCCAGCTGTTGCCGCTCATTCGACGGTCTCCACCGCTTCCCCGGGCGCTCGCCCGCGCACACCCACTTCGACGCCGCTCATTCTGACCGGTGCCGTCCAGTCGGCCATCGGCGCAACGGGTGCATCCCTCGCTCCGTGTGTCTGCTCGTCGATGTGTGGCGGGGCGCGTAACTGCCCCTACGGCATCCTAGGAGGCTAGGTGAAATCGCCCCGCCGGGGCGGCGGAACCCCTGGCGCTCGGACCCTGGCGGCAATATCCTCCACATCACGCGTTCCCCCTGGAGCTCCTTTTCATCCATGTGCCGGCACGGCCACAGAGGAGATGCCATGCACTTCGACCATCCCGAACTCGACCGCCGTACCCTGCTGCGGGCCGGGCTCGGCGCGGCCACGGTCGCCGTGGTCGGCACGCAGCTCGCGTCCCCCGCCTCCGCGCTGGCGGCGTCCGATCCGGGGCTGGACTGGATCATCGACTGCGACGAGTGGGGCGCCCGGCCGCCCGCCGACCCGCTGTCGGTCAGCGAGATCGCCACCAACAAGATCATCGTGCATCACATGGCGTTTCCGAACGTCACCGACTACTCCCGCGAGCAGGCCGTGAAGCTCGCCCAGGAGTGCCAGAACCTGCACATGGACGGCAACGGCTGGTCGGACACCGGCCAGCACTTCACCGTCAGCCGCGGCGGCCATGTGCTGGAGGGCCGACACGGCAGCCTGGAACGGCTGGCCGCCGGCGACCGGCAGATGGTCTCGGCGCACTGCCCGGGCGAGAACGGGCGCGCCATCGGCATCGAGAACGAGGGCACGTACGTCGACGAGACCCCGCCGGAGGCGCTGCTGAACTCGCTGGTCCGGCTCTGTGCCACGATCGGCCGCCAGTACGGCCTGCACGCCCACGACATCTTCGGCCACTGGGACTTCCGCACCACCGCCTGCCCGGGGGCGGCGTTCTACCGGCAGTTCCCCGAGCTGCGTCGACGGGTCTTCCGCGAGCTGGGCACCAGCCCCGGCGACGTGCCGGCCCGGCGCTGGCCGGACCTGTGGCGGTTCGTCAGCTCCCCTTCGGTGCGGGTGGTGCAGTACCTGCTCACCCACCGCGGCTACGTCGTGCCGGTGAACAGCACGTTCGACGCCGCCACCGTCGCGGCCGTCCAGGACTGGCAGGCCCGCAACGGCATCCCGGTCGACGTGGACGCCACCCTCACGACGCCCACCTGGGAGACCCTCGCTCCCGAGCTGGACCAGCACGCCAGCGGCGCGCCGGTCAGCGCGGTGCAGTTCGTCCTCAACTGGAAGGGCTACGCCGACGTGGCGGTGACCGGCGAGTTCGACCACGCCACCCGCCGGGCAGTGCAGGACGTGCAGCGGCTGCACAGCCTGCCGCCGGACGGCAGGGTGGGCACGAGCACGTGGTGCGCGATCGTCGGCGGAGTGGTCCGGCAGTCGCTGCGGCGGCACTGACGGGCCGGCCCGGTGGGGCGGGGCCCCACCGGCCACCGACTGCCCGTCGGGGGCGGAGCACGCTCGACGACGGGCAGTCGCGCCTCGTAACACTTGTCCGCATAGCCCCCGAAAGACCCCCTGGATAAGCGCGACCTGACCCCGGGCGGGGGTCAGCCGTCCGCCGGGTACGCGCGGGTCTCGGCGGCCTTCACCCCCACCCACACCCCCTGCCCCGGGTGCAGG
>NZ_SMKJ01000491.1:0-2858 GCF_004348615.1 Micromonospora sp. KC207 | reverse complement strand
GGGTGACCCGCTGCGGCTTGCCGGCCAGGTTCGCCACCACCAGGCGCTCGCCCCGGCGTATCACCAGGAACTGGTCGCCATGCCGGACGTCCACGGCGTCCAGCCGGGGGTCGGACAGGTCGGGGTTGCTCCTGCGCAGGGCGATCAGCCGCCGGTGGAAGTCGTACATCCGGCGGTGTTCGGGCTTGTCCAGCTCGGCCCAGTCGAGCCGGGACCGGACGAACGTCTGCGGGTCCTGCGGGTCGGGGACGTCGTCCGAGGTCCAGCCGTGCGCGGCGAACTCGCGCCTGCGCCCGGTGGCCACGGCGGTGGCCAGCTCCGGCTCGGGGTGGCTGGTGAAGAACTGCCACGGGGTGCTGGCCGCCCACTCCTCCCCCATGAACAGCATCGGGGTGAACGGGCCGGTGAGCAGCAGCGTCGCGCCGACCCGCAGCAGCGCCGGGGACAGCGTCGCGGAGATCCGGTCGCCGGTGGCCCGGTTGCCGATCTGGTCGTGGTTCTGCAGGTACGCCACGAAGCGGTGCCCCGGCACGCGCTGCCGGTCGACCGGCCGGCCGTGGCTGCGGTCGCGGAAGCTGGACCAGGTGCCGGCGTGGAAGAACGCGCCGGTGAGCACCTGCGCCAGGCACTCCAGGGAGCCGAAGTCGGCGTAGTAGCCCTGCCGTTCCCCGGTGAGCAGGGTGTGCAGGGCGTGGTGGGCGTCGTCGTTCCACTGGGCGTGCAGGCCGTACCCGCCGGCCTCGCGCGGCGTGATCAGCCTCGGGTCGTTGAGGTCGGACTCGGCGATCAGCGACAGCGGCCGGCCCAGGCGGGTCGACAGGGCCTCCACCGCCACCGCGATCTCCTCCAGGAGGTGGGTGGCGCGGGAGTCGGGCATGGCGTGCACGGCGTCGAGCCGCAGGCCGTCGACGTGGTAGTCGCGCAGCCACATCAGCACGCTGTCGACGATATAGCGGCGTACCTCGTCGGAGTGGGGGCCGTCGAGGTTGACGGTGCGGCCCCAGGGGTTGCTCCGCTCGGTCAGGTACGGCGCGAACATCGGCGCGTAGGCCCCGGAGGGCCCGAAATGGTTGTAGACAACGTCGAGGATCACCCCCAGGCCCTTGGCGTGGGCGGCGTCGACGAACCGTTTCAGCCCGTCGGGGCCGCCGTACGGCTCGTGCGGGGCGAACCAGCAGACCCCGTCGTACCCCCAGTTGTGCTCGCCGTTGAAGGCGTTGACCGGCAGCAGTTCGACCAGGTCGACGCCGAGGTCGACGAGGTGGTCGAGCCGGTCGATCGCCGCGTCGAAGGTGCCCTCGGGGGTGAACGTGCCGACGTGCAGCTCGTACAGGATGCTGCCGGGAAGCTGCCGGCCGGTCCAGGCGGCGTCGCCCCAGCGGTAGGCGGTGTGGTCGTAGCGCCGGCTCGGCCCGTGCACCCCCACGGGCTGCCAGGCCGAGCGGGGGTCGGGCAGCGCCCGCCCGTCGTCGCCGAGGACGAAAGCGTAGTCGGTGCCGGGGCCCGCGCCGGGCACCTCGACCCGCCACCAGCCGCCCGACCCGGGGCGCATCTCGTGGTCGGTGTCGCCGGCCAACCGCAGCCGGACCCGGGCGGCCTCGGGTGCCCAGACGGTGAACTCGGTCATGCGGCAGCCTCCACGGAGTCGATGGGAGCGAGGAGGGCGACGGGAAAAGTGTCGAGCAGATCGTCCAACAGCAGCTCAGAGCCACTGTAGACCCGTCCGGTGAACACGTCGGTAACACTGTTGCCGGCCAACGACAGCCGGGTGCCCCGCCAGCCGCCGTCGCGGGCCAGCCGCAGCGGCAACCGGGTGGCCACGGCGACCGCGCCGGCCCGACCGAACCCGCCCCGATCGGAGCCGGGCCGATCGGACCCGCCACCGCCGGCCCCAGCCCGGTCGAACCGGCCACCGCCGGGCCCGCCCCGGTCGAAGGCGACGACGTGCGCGGCGGCGGGGCCGCGCGCGGGCACCGGACGGTAGCCGGCGAACAGCTCCGGGTGGTCGCGGCGCAGCCGCAGCGTCCGGGACACCACGAGCAGCTTCGCCGCGCCGGACGCGTTCACCGCCGGCCGGGCCCCGGCGTCGAGCCGGGCCAGCAGCTCCCGGCGTACGCCGAAGTCGACCGGGCGGCGGTTGTCCGGGTCGACCAGGGAGTTGTCCCACAGCTCGGTGCCCTGGTAGGTGTCGGGGACCCCGGGCATGGCGAGCTGGACGAGCTTCTGCCCCAGCGAGTTGGACCAACCGGCCGGGGTGATCTCGGCGGCGAACGCGGTCAGCTCGGCGTACAGCTCCGGTTCGTCGTACATGCGGTCGATCACGGCGTGCATGGCACGTTCGAAGCCGAGGTCGGGGTCGGCCCAGCTCGTGGCCACCGACGCCTCCCGGGCGGCCTTCTCCGCGTACGCGTGTAGCCGCTCCCGCTCGATGGGCCACGCCCCCACGGCGGTCTGCCAGAGCAGATGGGCGAACGTGGGGTCGGGCAGGGGGGCGAGCGCGGTCCACCTGCTGACCCGCTCGGCCCAGCGCGCGGGCAGCTCGGACAGGACGGCGAGCCGGGCCCGGACATCCTCCCCGCGTTTGGTGTCGTGGGTGGAGAGGGTGGTCATGGCCGCCGGCCAGCGGACCTGCCGGGCGTGGGCGTTGCGGTGGAACTCCGCCGGTGGGGTGCCGAAGTGGGCGGGACTGCCACCGACCTCGTTGAGCGCGACGAACCGGCTCCACCGGTAGTAGGCGGTGTCCTCGACGCCCTTGGCCATCACCGCGCCGGATAGCTGCGGGAAGCGCTGCCCCAGCTCGTCGTCGGGGTCGCGCAGCCGCCGGGTGACCGCGTCGAGGGCGGGGGCCAGGTCGGGGC
>NZ_SMKJ01000490.1:0-2877 GCF_004348615.1 Micromonospora sp. KC207 | reverse complement strand
GCCGGCACCGCCGTACTGACCGACCTGCCGCCGGCGTCGGACGCGGCCGGCGGCCCCGGCGCGCCCGTGGGGGCCGCGCGGGCCAAGGTCGCGCCGCCCCCGCTGCCGCCGGCACCGCGCGTCCGCACGATGCGCGAGATCCTCCGCCTCGCCACCAACGACCCGCGGTACGGCGTCACGGCGATCTCGCTGTTCGGGTTCGGGACCCTGCTCGGCCTCGACGGCTCGGTGCTGCCCTGGCTCTGGGCGGACCTGGTCGACGGAGTCGGTGGCCCATGGTGGCCGGCGGTCGGGATCGTGACCGCGTTGCTGGTGACCGTGCCGGTGCCGTACCTCACCAGCATCCTGTTCCCGAACTGGTGGGTGCGGCAGATGCTGCGGATCAGCCTGCGGCTGGTGCACGGGCAGACCGGGCCGCGCCGGATCAGCGGGCACACCCCGGCCGAGGTGGTCGCCCAGGGCGGCGACACCGAGCGGGTGGTGATCCTCGCCGACAACCTGTTCGACCAGGGCATCGTCGTGCTCATCTTGGCGGCGATGACGGTGGTCTCCGGCAGCGTGGTCCCGGCCGCGTTCTTCCTCGGGACGATGGTCGTCTCCGGGCTCGCGGCGACGCTGTTCGGGCCTCGCCTGGAGCGGTCGGCGCGGGCCACGGTGGCGGCGCGGGCGGCGTTCGCCACCGCGCTGGTGTCGTCGTTGTCGGCCGCCCGTACGGTGAAACTGGCCGGTGCGACCCGGCCCGTGCTGGGCCACCTCGCCGGCCTCGACGCCGTCCGCAGCGAGCGGCAGCGCCGGGAGATCTCCGTGCAGGTCTGGGCCCGGTCGACGCCGGCCCTGGCCAGCGGCCTGCTGCCGATCGGTGCCTGGGCGCTCTACCTCACCGGCGGGCTGTCCGCCGGGGCGACCCTGGTCGTGGTCTCCACGCTCGGCGCGGCCCGCTGGTTCGCGTGGACGACGGCGTCCCTGGTCTCCCAGCTACCGTCCGCCCGGGTGTGGACGCGCCGGACGGTCGCGATGACCGGGGTCGGGGCGTACTCGGCGCCGGTGCCCGGGGTCGACCTGGCCGCCGGGACCGCGCCCGCGCCGGAGCCCCCGCCGCGGCACCCGTTGCGCCGGCTGGAGCTGGTCGGCTTCGGCGCGCTGCACACCGACGGCACGCTCGCCGTCCACGACGTCGACCTGACCGTGGAACGTGGCGAGCTGGTGCTCGTCGTCGGGCCGGTCGGCTCGGGCAAGTCGTCGCTGCTGCGCGCCCTCGCTGGGATCGTGCACCACACGGGCAGCCTGCGGTGGAACGGCGATCCTGTCACCTCGCCGGAGCTGTTCCTTCGTCCCCAGCAGGTCGGTTACGTCGGTCAGCTACCCCGGGTGCTCTCCGGCACGGTCGCCGACAACGTCGCGCTCGGTCACGAGGTGGACGCGGCCGGAGCGGTGTCGACGGCCCAGCTCGAACACGACCTGGCGACGGCCGGAGGCGGGCTCGGGCTGCTCATCGGGCACAAGGGCACCCGGCTCTCCGGCGGGCAGCTCCAGCGGCTGGCGCTGGCCCGGGCGCTGGCCCCGCGTACGGAGTTGCTGGTCGCCGACGACGTGTCCTCGGCGCTGGACGTCACGACGGAGCTCGAGTTGTGGGCGGCGCTGCGCGAGCACGGGGTGACGGTGGTCGGCTCGACGTCGAAGCGGGCGGCGCTGGTCCGCGCCGACCAGGTGGTGGTGCTCGTCGACGGCACGGTCGTGGCCCACGGCACCTGGCGGGACCTGGAACGGGACTGGGGCCACCTGGCCGGCTGACCCACCCGGCGGTGCGGGCGGGGGGTCAGGAGGCGCGGGCGTACTGGGCGGGCCAGTCTGGCGTCGCGCCGAGCTTGGCCGCCGCCCGCCGGGGCCAGTACGGGTCGCGCAGCAGTTCCCGGCCCAGCAGGACCAGGTCCGCCTCCCCGCCGGCCACGATCCGCTCGGCCTGCTCCGGCTCGACGATCAGGCCGACCGCGCCGGTCGGCACGCCGACCGCCCGGCGGATACGAGCGGCTAGCGGCACCTGGTATCCGGGGCCGACGGGGATGGTGGCCCGGGCAACCGCGCCACCGGAGGAGGTGTCCACCAGGTCGACGCCGGCCGCCGCCAGTTCCCCGGCGAGCACGACGCTGTCCTCGATGGTCCACCCGCCGTCGGTCCAGTCGGTGGCGGAGATCCGGGTCAGCACCGGGACGCTCTCGCCGACCGTCGCGCGGACCGCGCGGGCCACCTCCAGGGTCAGCCGCATCCGGCCGGCCCGGTCCCCGCCCCAGCCGTCGGCGCGGTGGTTCGTCAGTGGGGAGAGGAACTCGTGCAGCAGGTACCCGTGCGCGGCGTGGATCTCCACGGCGGCGAAACCGGCGGCCACCGCACGGCCGGCCGCGGTGGCGAACGCCTCGACCACCCCCGCGATCCCCGCCTGGTCGAGCGCGGTCGGCACCCGGTACTCCGGGGCGAACGGCTCCGCGCCGGGGCCGACGGGCGTCCAGCCGCCCTCGGCGTCGGGCACCCCGCCGCGTTCCCGCGCCCACGGCTGGTACGTCGACGCCTTGAACCCGGCGTGCGCGAGCTGCACGGCGGGCACCGCGCCCTGCGCCGCGACGAACGCGGTGATCGGCCGCCACGCGTCGACGTGCGCGTCGGACCAGAGCCCGGTGTCCCGGGGGCTGATCCGGCCCTCGGGCACCACGGCGGTCGCCTCGGTGAGCACCAGGCCCGCGCCGCCGACCGCGCGGGAGCCCAGGTGTACGCGGTGCCAGTCGGTCGGCAGGCCGTCCGGTCCCGCGCTGTACTGGCACATCGGGGCGAGGGCGACCCGGTTGGGCAGGGTGACGGCGCGCAGCGCCAGGGGCGTGAACAGGG
>NZ_SMKJ01000048.1:0-30658 GCF_004348615.1 Micromonospora sp. KC207 | reverse complement strand
CCCTACGCCCGCCCGCCCGCCGGCCGGGGGCTGGCCCCACTGCGGCAGGGTCGGGTCGACCGGCGGGCCGGCGGGCGGGCGGGCGTAGGGGTCGTCGGGTGCGCCGGAACCGGGTGGTCCGAAGGATGACATCTCTTCCTCCCCAGGGGTGTGGCGGACAGAGGGCGTGACGCCGGATACCGGCGACAGCGGAGCACGCGCGAGTCAGCGGAGCTTCAGGCAGAGCACGAAGTCGAGGGTGTCCAACTGGCTGTCGAAGAAGTACCAGTTGGTGTATCCGGTCACCTTGGCGCACTTCGCCTCGGCGTCCTTCTCCCCGCTGGTCTGCCCGTCGAAGCGGCGCAGCACCTCGTACGTCTTCGGGCCGCACGGGCTGATCAGCAGCTTGGGCTTGCCGCCGGCCGGCCCCTCGTTGCGGACGCACTGTCCCACCTTGACGAACCGGGGATCGGCCGACGACTCGGGTGCCGGGGCGGTGGGCGCGGGCGTCGGCGCGGCCGGGGTGTCCTCCGCCGTCGGAGCGGCGCTGGGCACGGCCGGCCCGGCCGCGGGCGGTGGATCGTCCTGCCGGAGCAGGTACCACACGGCCGCGCCGCCGGCGAGCACGAATACGAGCAGAGTGGCCAGCACGGTGATCAGCGGAGCGCGCCCGCGCCTGCGGTCCGGCAGCGGCGCGGGCTTCCCCGGGTACGGCGGCGGCGCGGGCTCATCCGGGTGCGGAGGGGCACTTCCGAACCTCGGGTACGGCGCGGCGGCGTACCGGTCCCCGGCGTACCGGTCGTCGGGGTGCGTCGCGCCGGCCCCCACCGGCCGGTACACCTCGGTGTGCCCCGGGCCGTGGGGCTCGGGCCGCTCCCACGGGCCGGGCTCGGGTTCCCGGGCGCCGGCCGCGAACCCGCCGGGATCGCCCGGCCACGGGGCCCGGTCCGACGGGTGCGGGCCGGGCTGCGGGGGGCCGTAGCGCCCCGGGAGGCCCGGCTCGGGGCGGTAGCCGCCCTGGGTCGGGTACGGGCCCGGCTCGGGGCGGTAGCCGCCCTGGGTCGGGTACGGGCCCGGCTCGGGGCGATGGCCGCCCTGGGTCGGGTACGGGCCCGGCTCCGGCGCGCCCGACCGGCGCGGCGGGTACCCCGCGTCCGGGTACCCCGCGTCCGGGTACCCCGCGTCCGGGTACCCCGCGTCCGGGTACCCCCAGGCGTCGCCCGCCCACGACTCGGCCGGAGTGCCGTGCCCGTCGTCGGGTCGTCGCCCGGGCCACGGCCCCGCGGGACCCTCACCCGGTGGTCCGTAGTTCGACATGCACACCCTCCTACCCCGAGCGGTGAGACCGGCCACCAACCAGCGACGCCGACGCCGTGGTCACCGTAGCGTGGCCAATCGATGACATCACCACCCCGGCGGGTTACGCCTCCCGTACCGACCGTGCCGGAGTCGACCCGCGGCGCCGCCACGCCGGCCACCGGACCGGCGCTTGTCTGGACGGCGCTGGCCGTCGTCTACGTCCTCTGGGGCTCCACCTACCTGGGCATCCGGGTCGCGGTGGAGTCGCTGCCGGCCCTCGCCTCGGCCGGCCTCCGGTTCGGCGCGGCGGCCGTCGTGCTCGCCCTCGTTCTCCGGGTACGCCGGGGCGCCGGCGCCCTGCGCGTCGACCGGCGGCAGCTCGGCTCCGCCGCTCTCGTCGGCGTGCTCCTGCTGGCCGGCGGCAACGGCCTGGTGGTGCTCGCCGAGTCCGGCCCGCCCGGGACGGCGGTGCCCTCCGGCATCGCGGCGCTGCTGGTCGCCACCGTCCCGCTGCTGGTCGTCCTGCTCCGCACGGTCAGCGGCGACCGCCCACGGCTGTGGACCTTCGCCGGGGTGACGCTGGGCTTCCTCGGCCTGATCCTGCTGGTGCTGCCGACCGGCGGGTCGGGCGCGGTGCCGCTGGCCGGCGCGCTGACCGTGGTCGCGGGGGCCACCTGCTGGTCGGCCGGGTCGTTCCTGGCCGGGCGACTGCGGATGCCCACGGATCCGTTCGTCGCCACGGTCTACGAGATGGTCGCCGGCGCGGTCGCGCTGGCCGTGCTCGCCGCCGCCCGGGGCGAGCTGCGGGACTTCGACCCCGGGCAGGTCACCGGTCGATCCTGGCTCGCCCTCGCGTACCTGATGGTCGCCGGCTCGCTGGTCGCGTTCACCGCGTACGTCTGGCTGCTCCACCACGCGCCGATCTCGCTGGTGTCCACCTACGCGTACGTGAACCCGGTCGTCGCGGTCGCGCTCGGTGCGCTGCTGGCCGCAGAGCCGATCACCGCCCAGGTGCTGATCGGCGGTGCGGTGATCATCGCCGGGGTCGCGCTGGTGGTCAGCACGGAACGCCTCGGACGGCCGACCGGGGCGGCGGCCCGACCGGCGCGGCGGTAACGTCCGGCCGGTGCCCGCCGGCCCGTCGACCGTCGCCGCCCTGGCTCTGACCAGTCGGCCCACCGCCGCCGTTCTCGTTCTCGCCCTGATCGGATCGGTGATCGGGGCGTTCGTGCCGTGGCTGGCCGGGCGCTTCACCGCCGCACCCCGGCTCGTTCCCAGCCGCGGGGCACTCGGGGCGAGGGACGCGGCGTCGGCCGGACCGGACGCGGCGGCCCGGGGGCGGGTGGTGGCCTGGGCGGCGGTGGCGGCTGCGGTCTTCGGCGGGCTCGGCGTCGCGCCCGGTGTCGGCGCGGCGCTGCCGGCGTTCCTCGCGGTGGCGGCGGTCGGTCTCGTGCTCGCGGCAGTCGACCTGGCCTGCCTGCGGCTGCCCGATCCGCTGGTCGGCCTGGCGGCGCTCGGCGCGGTGACCGGGCTGGTCGCGGCGGCGACGTTCGACGGCCGCCTAGGCCGGCTGTTCGCCTCACTGGCCGGGGCAGGGCTGTCGTTCACCGGGTACGCGCTGCTCGCCCTCCTGCCCGGCTCGCGGCTCGGCTTCGGTGACGTGAAGCTGGCCGCCGTGCTGGGGCTGCCCCTCGGCTGGCTGGGCTGGCCGGGGCTGTTGACCGGGCTGGTCCTGCCGCACGTGCTGCACGGGCTGGCCGTGCTCGGCCTGCTGGCCGCCCGCCGGGTACGCCGGGACACCCCGCTGCCGCTCGGGCCGGCCCTGCTCGCCGGCGCCTGGCTGGCGACCCTCACCGCCTGACCGTCCCCCACGACCCCGCCAGCCGTCGCGCCGCCCGCCGGCTACGGTGAGAAGGGGACCTTTCTCTACCTCAGGCGTTAATAGGGGGCCCCTCCTTTCACAGCAGGCGGAGTTGGCGGTCCTTGGGACGGCGGGGTTCCGCCTCGCCCAGGCGCTCGAACAGACCCGGGTCGATCACGTCGAGGAACGGCGTCGGCCGGCAGTCCCGCTCCGACCCGTGCCGGGTACGCCGGGCCGCGTGGCTGACGTAGAGCCGGTCCTGGGCCCGGGTGAGGCCGACGAAGAACAGCCGCCGCTCCTCGGCGATCGCGTCCTCGTCGGGCGTCGATCCGGGCCAGCGCAGCGGGAGCAGGCCGTCCTCGCAGCCGACGAGGAACACGACCGGGAACTCCAGCCCTTTCGCGGCGTGCAGGGTGAGCAGGGTGACCGCCTCGGCGCGCGGGTCCAGGGCGTCCACCTCGGCACCGGTGGCGAGCTGGGACAGGAACAGCTCCACGTCGTCGCCGCAGCGCCGGGCCAGCGGGGTGAGCAGGTCCACGGCGGCGCGGACCTCCTCGGGGCGTACCGCGCCGGAGCCGTCGAGGGTGGGGGCGGCGAACCGGTCGGCGACCACCTGCGCGGCGAGGCGGACCCGGGCCGGCAGGCCGCCGCCGAGGCCGTCGGCGTGCCGCAGCTCGCGGGCGATCGCGGCCACCCCGGGCCGGTCGCGCAGCCGGTCGTGCGAGCGCTTCTGCACCGGCACGTTGGCGCGGGCGAGGGCGTCCACGATGGGGGCGGCCTGCGCGTCGGTCCGGTACAGCACGGCGATGTCGGAGAAGGAGAGCGAGGTGGACCGGCCGTCGATGCGGCCCGAGTCCAGGGACCGGTGGGACAGGCCACCCATTAGGTCGTCGACGGTGCGTACGACGAAGTCGGCCTCGTCGGCGACGGACGCGGCGGCGTACCGGCCGACCAGCGGGGCCTCCGGGTCGAGTCGGGCCGGGTCGAGCCGGCGGCCCCGGACCAGCGACGACGGCGCGATGGCCTGTACGGCGGCGGCGAGGATCGGCGCCGCCGACCGGTAGTTGCGGTTCAGCCGTACGAGTCGGGCGTCGGTGAAGTCCTGCGAGAAGCGCAGGAAGTAGCCGACGTCCGCGCCCCGGAACGAGTAGATGGCCTGGTCCGGGTCGCCGATCGCGCACAGGTTACCGTCGGCGGGGCTGAGCAGCCGCAGCAGCTCGTACTGGACGGCGTCGACGTCCTGGTACTCGTCCACGAAAATCCACTGCCAGCGGTCCCGGTACCGCTGGGTGAGCTTCCGGTCCGCGCGCAGCAGCTCGACGGGCAGGGTGAGCAGGTCGTCCAGGTCGACCAGGTCCCGCTTGCGCAGCAGCGCGGCGTAGGCCGCCTGGTCCTCGCCCGCCTCGGCCTTCGCCGCCGCCCGGTCGGCGTCGTCGGCGATACGGAAGTCGGCCGGCAGCCCGGCGGCGCCCGCGTTCTCCCGCAGGATGGTCAGGCCCAGCGAGTGGAACGTGCCGACGGTGATGTCCTCGGCGACGGGCCCGAGCAGCCCGTCGAGGCGGTGCCGCAGTTCCTCGGCGGCCCGCCGGGTGAAGGTGATCGCGAGGCAGCGCTCCGGGAACACGTTCAGCTCGGCGCACAGGTACGCGATCCGGTGCGTCAGCGTCCGGGTCTTGCCGGTGCCGGGGCCAGCCACGATCAGCAGCGGCCCGCCCGGCGCGGACGCGGCCACCCGCTGCATGGCGTCCAGCCGGTCCAGCAGCCCGGTGCCGACCTCCTCCATGCCGGCGAGCATCGGCTCGAACGGCTCGTGCGGGGATGGCTGCGGCGGGATCGGCGGCGGGGGCGGCGGGGCGAACTTCCGCTTCGGTTCGACCTTCGCCGCAGCCGGGCGCTTCGCCTTCGCCGCCGGCTCCGCGGTCGGTCGCTGTGCCGGCACGGGTACGTCGAACAGCGTCTCCGCCTGCGCCCCCGTCCCCTTCGCGCCCAGCTCGTCCGGGTCGAAGAGGGTGATCACCCCGTACTCGCCGTCGTAGCCGGGCACCCGGCGCACGTCGCCCCGGCGCAGCCGGCCGATTCCCTCGGCGAGCAGCTCCCCGCCGACCCGGCCGATCTCGTCGAGCGGGGCGCGGGTGAGGATCTCCAACTCCGCACCGAGCGCGGCGACCAGGTCGTTGAGCTTTCCCTCGACCTTCTTCGACTTCGGGCCCACCCGGTTCAGCTCGCCGAGGATCTCGGCCAGCGGCACCAGGTGGGTGACCTTCCGGGCGTGGGCCGGCCGGTGCCCCTCGGGCCGGTCGGCCAGCTCCTCGACGCGGCTGAGCACCCCGACGGTGAGCGGCTTGCCGCACTCGGGGCAGCGCCCGCCGGCCGCCCGGGTCCGTTCCGGTGACCAGTTCACGCCGCAGAGCCGGTGGCCGTCGGCGTGGTACTTGCCCTCCTCGGGGAAGAACTCGATGGTGCCGGCGAGCCCGTCGCCGGTGCGCAGCGCCTCCCGGATCGCGAAGTAGTCGCGGCCGGTGGCCAGCACCGTCGCCTCGCGGGCCAGCGCGGGCGGCGAGTGGGCGTCCGAGTTGGACACGAGCTGGTAGCGGTCCAGGCTGCCTACCCGCCAGTTCATCTCCGGGTCCGACGACAGCCCGGTCTCCACGGCGAAGATGTGCTCGGCCAGGTCGGCGTAGCAGTCGGCGATCGCGTCGAAGCCGGACTTCGAGCCCAGCGCCGAGAACCACGGCGTCCAGATGTGCGCCGGCACGAGGTAGCCGTCCGGGCTGGCCTCCAGGGTGATCTCCAGCAGGTCGCGGGAGTCGAGGCCGAGGATGGGCCGGCCGTCTGAGGCGATGTTGCCGATCCGCCCGAGGGTGGTGTTGAACCGCTCCACCGCGTCCAGGTCGGGCAGGTAGACCAGGTGGTGCACCTTGCGGGTGCGGTCGTCCCGCTTGTAGATCGTGGAAATCTCCACGCTGAGCATGAACCGGACCGGGTCCGCCTCCGCCTCGCTGGCCAGCCGGGGCGGCAGCCGGCGGGCGACGTCCCGCTCCGCCTCCGGGGAGAGCCGGTACAGGCCCGGCTCGGCCGGGTGCAGCGTCTCGCGCAGGTGGTCGTACCAGGCGGGGTGGGTGAAGTCGCCGGTGCCGAGCACGCCGATGCCCTTGCGCCGGGCCCACCAGGCGAGGTTCGGCATGGTCAGGTCGCGGCTGCACGCGCGTGAGTATTTCGAGTGGATGTGCAGGTCCGCGACGAACGGCGAGGGGCCATCCGGGGGTGCGGCGCTGAACGGGAGCACGCCGCATCCTGTCACGCCCGCCCCGAGGCCCGCCCGCCGCCACGCGTACGCGTGACCTGAGCAATCCTTGGACACCGCGGCGATCGAGCGCTACGCGGCCGCACCCGGCGGTCAGGGGGCGCGCAGCTCCACGAGGGTGACCTGAGGGTTGGCGCCGACGCGCACCGGCGGGCCCCAGAAGCCGGCGCCGTTGGTGACGTACACCTTCGTGCCGTCGACCTCGCCCAGGCCGGAGACGACCGGCTGCTCGAGCCGTACGGCCAGGTTGAACGGGACCATCTGGCCGCCGTGGGTGTGCCCCGACAGCTGCAGGTCCACCCCGAACCTCGCGGCCTCGACGGCTGCCACCGGCTGATGAGCCAGCAGCACCACCGGGCGGCTCGGGTCCCGGCCGCCGAGCGCGGCGGCGTAGTCGGCGGGAGCGGCCAGCCCGGTCCCGGCGGCGGTGACGTCGTTCACCCCGGCGAGGTCCAGCACACCGCCCGGGGTCCGGATCTCCTGCCGGACGTTCTGGAGCACCCGCAGGCCGATCCGGTCCACCTCCCGCACCCACTCCTCCACGCCGGAGTAGTACTCGTGGTTGCCGGTGACGAAGAAGCTGCCGTACCGGGACCGCAGGTCGCCCAGCGGGGACGCCGCGTCGCCCAGCTCGGCGACCGACCCGTCGACCAGGTCGCCCACGACTGCGACCAGGTCGGCGTCCAACCGGTTAATCATCGCCACGATCCGCTCGGTGTGCGCCCGGCCGCGCAGCGGACCGAGGTGGATGTCGGCGACGGTGGCGATGCGCAGGCCGTCCATGCGGCGCGGGAGTTTCGCCAGCGGGATCTGCACCCGGTCCAGCCGGGGCGGGCCGAGGGCGTTGCGTACCCCGTACCCGACGGTGCCCGCGGCCGTGAGGCCCGCGAAGATCGCCGCCCCGCGGGCCAGCAGCAGCCGGCGGGACGGGTCGTGGTCGGGCTCGTCGACGGCCGCGACGGCCGGCGGGTCGGCGGCCCCGGGTGCCCCCACCAGCACCGGCTCGGGCGCGACGGCGGCCGGCTCGGCGGCGACCGCCCGGCGGCGCAGCACCAGCCGGGCGACCAGCATCGGCACCTCCAGCACCAGCAGCGCGACCAGCAGGTAGAACATCAGGGCGAGCCAGATGTACCCCGGCCAGGCCAGCCAGTACAGGCCGTTCTGGGTGCCGGCCATCGTGGCCGGCACGAGCAGCGTGAGCAGCACCGCCGCGACCGCGCCGGCCCGGCGCAGCCGCCGGGACGCGGTGGTGTCCCGGACCAGGCGCTTCCACAGGTAGAGGTGGAGCAGGCCGATCACGACCAGCACGAAACCCACCAGAGCGACAACCGCCAACACCGAGCCTCCTCAGCCGCCCGCGAACGGCGGCAGCACGTCGATCGTCGCCCCTGCCGGCAGCGCTGTCCGGCGGTCGTGACAGGCCACGCCGTCGACCAGGAAACTCGCCACCCTCAGCACGGCGGCGAGCCGCTCGCCGTGCCGTCGTGTCAGTTCGTCCGCGAGTTCGTCCAGGCAGCGGCCGGCGGTTGCGGTCTCCTCGGCCGTTCCGGCGGCGGCCCGCGCCCCGGCGAAGTACCGGATGGTGAGCCGTCCGGTCGGGAGGTCGGAGGCGTCGTGGCGCACCGGTCACCCGCCGATCGCGGACATCGGCCGGGCCGGCTGGAGGAACGTCGGGTCGTCGATGCCGTGCCCGGCCCGTTTGCCCCACATCGCCGCCCGCCACCGCCGGGCCAGCTCGTCGTCGTCCGCCCCGGCCCGCAGCGCGCCGCGCAGGTCGGACTCCTCGCTGGCGAAGAGGCAGGCCCGGATTTGCCCGTCGGCGGTGAGCCGGGTCCGGTCGCAGTCGCCGCAGAACGGCCTGGTCACGCTGCCGATCACGCCGACCCGCGCGGGACCGCCGTCGACCAGCCAGGTCTCGGCCGGGGCCGCACCCCGCACGGCCGGGTCCGGGGTCAGGTCGAATCCGGTACGCAGTGTGACGAGGATCTCGTCTGCGGTGACCATCGCGGCGCGGTCCCAGCCGTGCTGCGCGTCCAACGGCATCTGCTCGATGAACCGCAGCTCGTAGCCGTGGGCCAGGGCGAAGCGGAGCAGCGCCGGGGCCTCGTCGTCGTTGACGCCCCGCATCAGCACGCTGTTGACCTTCACTGGGGTGAGCCCGGCTGCGGCGGCCCCGGCCAGCCCGGCGAGCACGTCGGCGAGCCGGTCGCGGCGGGTCAACCGGGCGAACCGCCCGGCGTCGAGGGTGTCCAGGGACACGTTCACCCGGTCCAGGCCGGCGGCCCGCAGGGCCGGGGCCAGCCGGTCCAGCCCGAGCCCGTTCGTGGTCAGCGAGATCCGGGGCCGGGGCTCCAGTCCGGCCACCGCGGCCACGATGCCGACCACGCCGGGGCGGATCAGCGGCTCCCCGCCGGTGAACCGCACCTCGGTGATCCCGAGCCGTCGCACCGCCACCCGGACCAGCCGGACGATCTCGTCGTCGCTCAGCAACTGCGACCCGGCCAGCCAGGGCAGCCCCTCGGCCGGCATGCAGTAGGTGCAGCGCAGATTGCACTTGTCGGTCAGCGAGACGCGCAGGTCCCGGGCGACGCGGCCGTACCGGTCGACGAGGACGCCGTCTGTTCCTCGTGCGGCGGTCACCGTTCGACGGTAGCGCGCCCGGCCCCGCGCAGGGTGTCCCGGGCGGCGGCGCCGACCGCATCGCGGTACGCCGCGCCGAACAGGGCGGCGTGCACGAGCAGCAGGTGGAGCTGGTGCAGCGGCACCCGCTCGCGCCACCCGTCGGCCAGTGGCCACGCCTCCCGGTAGGCCGCCATGATCCGGTCGTGGTGCGGCGGGCCGCCGAAGAGCGCCAGCTGGGCCAGGTCCGTCTCCCGGTGGCCGCCGTGCGCGGCCGGGTCGACCAGCCACGCCTGCTCGTCGGCCCCCCAGAGCACGTTGCCCGGCCACAGGTCGCCGTGCACCCGGGCCGGCGGTTCGTCGCCGCCGAACTCGTCGACCCGGTCGACGACCTGTTCGACCAGGGCGGTCTCGACGGCGGTGAGCGCGCCGCCGTCGACCGACATCCGCAGGTACGGCGACAGCCGCCGCCGGGCGAACCACGCTGGCCACGGGCCGTCGTCCGGCGTGTTGTCCTGCGGGAGCGCGCCGACGAAGCCGGCCCACTCCGCGCCGAACGCGGGGGCCCCGGCGCGATGCAGCGCGGCCAGGTCGCGGCCGAACCGCTCGGCGGCCTCCGGCGTCGGCTCGCCGGGCTCGACCCAGTCGAGCGCCAGCAGTTCCGGCAGCGCCACCACCACCTCCGGTACGGCCAACGCGCCGGCCTCCCGCAGCCAGCGCAACCCGGCCGCCTCGGCCGCGAAGAAGCCCTCCGGCGCCGGCCGCCCGGCCCGTTTCTGCGGCCAGGTCTTGGCGAAGACCGAGTGCCCGTCGTCCAGGGTCAGCCGGGACGCCGCGCAGACGTCCCCGCCGGCCACCGGCGTCTCCCGGATCCGCTGGTGGGTGAGGAAGGTGGGGAGGTGCTCCGGATGCGCCCGCAGGTACGCCAGGTCCATGTGCGCAAGGTAGCCGCTTGCGCCGCCCAGCCGTGCGGCCCACCCGGCCGTTGTCTCCGCCTCGTTTACGCACCGCGCTGAACTGCGGGAATACTGTCCGTAGTGTGGACGACCCGGCGTGTCGTCCACAGGCCCCCCGGGGGTGCCCGTGCGCGGCCCACCCTGCCTGCATGACCCGTACCGACCCCGCCCGGCTCACCGTCCGTTCGCCTGCCGACCTCATCGCCGCCGTGCCCTACCTGCTCGGTTTCCACCCCGCCGACAGCGTGGTGGTGGTGGCTCTGCGGGGCCGGCGGATCGTCTTCGCCGCCCGCGCGGACCTGCCCGGCCCCGGCGACGACCCGCTGGCCCCGGCCACCCACCTGGCCGGCGTGATCGCCCGGCAGGAGGCCGAGTCCGCCACCGTGCTCGGCTACGGCGACGCGCCGGGGGTCACCCCCGCCGTCGACGCGGTACGCGCCTCGCTGGCCACCGCCGGGCTCGCCGTGCTCGACGCGCTGCGGGTCACCGGCGGCCGATACTGGTCCTACCTGTGCGACGAGCCGGCCTGCTGCCCGCCCGAGGGCACCCCGTACGACATCGGGACCAGCGAGGTCAGCGTGGCGGCCGTCTTCGCCGGCCAGGTGGCGCTGCCCGACCGGGCGGCCCTGACCGCGCAGGTGGCCCCGATCGGCGGCCCGGCGCGGGTGGCGATGCGCCATGCGGTCGACCGCGCCGAGCGCAAGCTGGACGCCCTGATCACCGGAGCAACCGAGGCCGACCTGCTCGGCGGGCGCGCGCTGCGCCGGGCCGGCGTGGACGCCGTCCACGCCGCCCAGCGCCACAGCCGCCGGGGCGAACGGCTCACCGACGACGAGGTGGCCTGGCTGACGCTGCTGCTGACCCACCTGCCCGTCCGCGATCACGCCTGGGAGCGCACCGACGGGCGGGACGGGGACATCGCCCTCTGGACGGACGTGCTGCGCCGCGCCGAACGGGACCTGATCGCCGCCCCGGGCTCGCTGCTCACCTTCGCCGCCTGGCGGGCTGGGCAGGGTGCCCTGGCGGCCGTGACGCTGGAACGGGTGCTGGAGGCACACCCGGACTACTCGCTCGCCCTGCTCCTTGACGACCTGCTGCGTCGTGGGGTGCCGCCGTCCCGGCTCGACGGCTGGCCGGCGAACCGCCCGCCGGGGGTGCTCCGCCGACGGCGACGTCGCCGCGATCCCTGAGGCGGATGGGGCTCGGTGGGTCGGCCTGCTCGGTATATGGGTGGGGGTTAGCCGGGGCCCGCCCGCTCCGGGCGGTCAGGCTTGATCCCTACGCGACAGACGATCGTGGGATTCCGGGCGGCCGGCAGGACGGCCGGCAGGAGCCTCCTGCCGGCCGTCCTGCCTGGTTCGCGCGTACCGCCGTCGGTTGACTCTGGGTTATGAAACAAGCCTGGAAGGTGACTTCCCGTATCCTCGCCGCAGGGGTGTTTGTCGGTGCCACGGCCCTGGTCGCCCCGGTGGCGGTCTCCGCCCACGCCGAGGCCGCCCCCACCCCCGGGGCGGGCGACGCCTCGATCCTCGACCTGATCCCGGGTGACACCGGGGACCGGATGCTCGCGCAGGTGCCGCTGGTCGACGCGGCGACCGGGCTGCGGGCCGCCGTCGAGCGGGGCCCCTCGCGCGGCTACGCCGGCATCGGGCTGGTCGGCGACCACGTCACGCTCTGGTGGAAGGGCACCCTTCCGGCCGACATCGCCTCGGCCGTCGCCACCGCCCGCCGGATCGCGCCGGTCGAGGTCGCCAGGGCTGCGTACGCGAAGACCGAGCTGGTCGCCGCCGCCGCGCGGATCGCGCCCGTGGTGGACGGCGACGCGCGTGACGCCGCCCACGACGTGCGGCTGCGTACCGACGGCTCGGGCATCGAGATCGCCGTCGACGACGCAGACGCGGCGCTGCCGAAGCTGCCGGCGACCGGGGTGCGCACCACCGTCGTGGAGCGGGACCGGCTGGTTCCCCGCTCGCGTGAGAACGACTCGGCCCCGTGGAACGGCGGGGCCCGGATCTGGAACGACTCCGGCGCCGGCTGCACCGTCGGCTTCGGCGTACGCGAGGTGCCCACGGGCACCAACCACCTGCTCAGCGCCGGGCACTGCGGCTCGGTGGGATCGCAGTGGAGCGACGGTCAGGGCGAGCCGATCGGTCTCCAGACCCACAAGAACGCCGACCACGACACGATGCTGATCGCCACCCCGTCGGCCGGCGGCTGGCTCTACGTCGGCGGCTCGAACGACGAGGTGAAGGCCCGGGTGGTTGGCTGGACCGAGGTGTTCCCCGGTCAGCTCCTCTGCCAGTCCGGGGCGACCTCGGCCTGGGAGATCGGCACTCCGGTCTGCAACCTGGAGGTGCAGTTCCACTACACCGACCGGGAGGACCTGGTCGAGGCCACCCAGCTCGACGGCGACGACTCGGCCCGCAGCGGTGACAGCGGCGGCCCGGTGTACGCGGTCAACGCCAACGGCACCGTCCTGGCCGCCGGCACCACGACCCGTTCGGCCGGGCCCGGGTTCGGGTTCCAGGACTTCGCCACCGCCCGGGACGACTTCGGCGACATCGTGCCGGTGACCGGGGCGGCCGCCACCTGCCGGGTCTCCTTCGCCGTAACCAACTCCTGGGGCACCGGTTACGAGGCAGCCGTCACCGTCTACAACGACGGCCCGCAGCTCACCGGTTGGAACGTCGGGTGGACGTTCGGCGGCAACCAGGTCGTGCAGGGGCGCTGGAACGGCGTCTTCCAGCAGATTGGCGCGACCGTGACGGTCACCAACGAGAACTACAACGCCACGATCCCGTCCGGTGGCTCGGTGAGCTTCGGCTTCACGGCCGACGGGCCGGCCACCATTCCGGCCCCGTTCACCCTGAACGGCAGCTCCTGCTCCTGATCACAGCTTTCCACCACAGGTGGGCTCCACCGGGCGGGCACCCGGTGGGGCCCACCGCTCTGCCGTTCGTGCTGCGCTGGTTCGTGCTGCGTGAGAGGGGGACCCTTGTATACCTCAGGCGTTAACAGGGGCCCCTTCCTTACTCCTCGGAGAGGCGTTCGTGGGCGTAGATCCGGGCCAGGCCGTGGAACTCGTACCGATCATCTCCCTGAAGCAGCAGACCGGCGTCCACCAGCTCCTCGGCGGCCGCCGCCGCCCTCTCGACGTCGATGCCCGTGACGGCGGCGAGCAGCGCGGCGTCGAACTCCGCCCCGGGCACGAGGGACGCCCGCCGGAAGACCCCGGCGGCGGCCGGGCCGAGCCGGCGGTACGACACGTCGAACGCGGCCCGGACGTCGAGGTCCCCGGCTGTCAGCGCGGTCAACCGGCGGTGCGGGTCGGCGAGCTGGGCGGCGAGTTGGGCGACCGGCCACCCTGGCCGGCTGGCCAGCCGGTTGCCGGCGACCCGGATCGCCAGCGGCAGCCGGCCGCAGAGCTCCACCAGTTCGGCCGTGGCCGCCGGGTCGGCGGCCAGCCGGTCCTCGCCGACGATCGAGGCGAGCAGCCGTCGGGCGGCCTCCGGGGCGAGCAGCCCGACGGGGATCCGGACGGCACCGGTGAGCCCGGTCAGCGGGCGCCGGCTGGTGACCAGGGTCAGGCAGTGCCGTCCGGCCGGCAGTAGCGGGCGTACCTGGGCCTCGTCGGCGGCGTCGTCCGCCACGATCAGCAGGCGCCGGTTCCGGGTGAGGGTGCGGAACAGCCGGCCCCGCTGTTCGGGCGGGCCCGGGATCGCGTCCTCGGGCAGCCCGAGGGAGCGCAGCAGGCCGGCCAGTGCCTCGGCCGGATCGACGGGGCCGGCGGGGGCGGTGCCGTGCAGGTCGAGGAAAAGCTGGCCGTCGGCGAACCCGGTGCCGAGACGGTGCCCGGCGGCCACCGTGAGGCTGCTCTTGCCGGTGCCGGGTGGACCGTGCAGCACGACGACGGAGGCGGTCGTGGCGCTGCCGTCGGTGACCCCGGTGGTCAGGCGGGCCAGCACGGCGAGTTCCGCCTCCCGGCCGATGAGGTTCGGCACGGCGGCGGGCAGCTCCGAGGGGACCACCGGGGTCGCGGCCACGGGCGCGGACGGGCGGTGGCCGGCGCGGGCCAGGCCGAGGAAGCGGTCGCGGTCCGCGCCGGCCAAGCCGAGCGCGTCGGCGAGGAGCCCGACCGTACGCCGCTGGGGTGTGCGGACCCGGCCGCGTTCCATCTCCCGGATGGTGCGGACGCTGGACCCGGACGCCTCGGCCAGCTCCTCCTGGGTCAGGCCGCGGTTGCCCCGCAACGTCCGGAGCCATTGCCCGAAACCAGCCCGCTGCTGCATGCCGACGCGCATGTCCTTCCGCCAGCCGCTACACGTCAACGCTCACGTAGCGTGTCGATCGTTGCACGGAGCATCGGTCCGGCGGTGTCCGCACTGGCGTGAGCATCGCCATAACAACCGGTGAGTAACCCGTGAACGCCTGGTCAGTGGCCGATCCGGTGGGCTCCCGCGTAGACGTTCATGGTCCGGTCGCGCAGGAAGCCGACCAAAGTCATGCCCGCCTCCTCGGCGAGGTCCCCGGCCAGGGTGCTGGGAGCGGAGACCGCCGCGAGCAACGGCACGCCCGCCATCCACGCCTTCTGGGTCAGCTCGAAGCTCGCCCGACCGGAGACCAGCAGCAGGTGCCCGGCCAGCGGCAGGCGGCCCTGCCGGACGGCCCAGCCGACGACCTTGTCGACGGCGTTGTGCCGGCCGACGTCCTCGCGCAGCGCCACCAGCTTTCCGTCGCCGGTGAAGAGCGCGGCGGCGTGCAGCCCGCCGGTGCGGTCGAAGTGACGCTGCGCGGCGCGCAGCCGGTCCGGCAGCTCGGCCAGCAGCGTGGCCGGCACGGTGAGTGGGTCGTCCGCGACGGCGTACCTGGAGCGGGTCCGCACCGCGTCGATGCTCGCCTTGCCGCAGACCCCGCAGGAGCTGGTGGTGTAGAAGTTCCGGGTCGGGTCGGCGGCTGGCTCGGGCACGCCGGGGGCGAGCACCACGTCGACCACGTTGTACGTGTTCGGGGTGTCCGGGCCGGCGCAGAGCTGGGCCGTGCGCACGTCCGCGTCGTCGCGGATCAGCCCCTCGGTGAGCAGGAAACCGATCGCCAGGTCGAGGTCGTCGCCGGGGGTACGCATGGTCACCGCCAATGGCCGTCGGCGACCCGGGCCACCCGGCCCGACCCGGATCTCCAGCGGCTCCTCGACCGAGAGGCTGTCCGGTCGGCGCACGGCGCCGCGGGCCGGGTCCGCCGCGTCGAGGTCGATCCGTAGCACGCTCCGCCGGTCAGTCGCCCGTCCCATCCCGCCATCCTGCCCGACCGGTCACCTCGTCGAGGTTCGGACCCCGGCCGCCGCAGGTGGCGGCCTCGTCGGCCGTCGAACTCTTCCCGGAAGGGCCGCCTGGAGGGCATCGGTGCTCGGTCGTGGCCCGGTTTCCGGGGCGGCCGGCGCGGACGTGGCCCGGCGGTGGCGGCGAGGCTACTCGCCCGGCATGCAACGGATCCGGCGGCGATCCCGTAGGGGAGGTGTCCGAGTGGCAAGCGGGGACGAGGAGAGGTGGGTGGCCTGTGAAACGGCCTTCCGAACGGGATCGCGAGTTCACCGAGTTCGTGTCGGCCCGGCGCGCCGCGCTGGTGCGCGTGGCGACGTTGTTGGTCTCCGGTGACCTGGCCAGGGCCGAGGACGTGGTGCAGACGGCGCTGACTCGCCTGTACCTGGCCTGGCCGAGGGTGCGGCCGGACACCGCGTACGCGTACGCCCGGCGGTGTGTCGTGAACGCGGCGACGGACGAGCGCCGGAGCCTGTTTCACCGGCGTGAGCGGGTGCACGCGCAGTTGCCCGACGTCGTGACCGGCGAGGACGCGGGCGGCGACGAGACGAGGGTGCTGGCGTTGCTGGCGACCCTGCCGAACAGCATGCGGGCGGCGGTGGTGCTGCGGTACGTCGAGGGGCTGAGCGTCACCGAGACCGCCGACGCCATGCGGTGCAGCGAGGGCAACGTCAAGAGCCAGAGCGCCCGAGGGCTGGAGCGGCTGCGGGCGCTCCTTCCCGGACATGCGTACGACTTCGCCTGAGCCCGACCTCGACCTCGACCCTCATCCGAACCCGTTCGACCGATCGAAGGAGTACCGACATGCCAGACGTCATGGACGTCCTGCGGGCCCTGCCCAGTGCCGTCACGCCCGACCGGACCAGCCCGGATGTCGTCGCTGGCGACGTGGCCCGGGGAAACCGCGCGCTGACCCGCCGCCGGCGGCAACGCTTCGCGTGGTCCATCGCCATCGCCGCCGCCGTCGCCGTGGTGGGCGCCGGGCAGTTCGGCGGTGCCATGCCCACGACCACTGCTGCGGGTGGGCCCGCCCCGACGGCGACGCAGGCGACGCGGCTACAGCTCGTCGCCTACACCGGCGCCCAGCCGGTCGGCTTCGAGGTGAGCACCGTGCCGCAGGGCTGGCGGGTGGTCTCGTCGGACAGGAGCATGTTCGTGGTGGCACCGCCCGGCAAGGAGCCGGCCCCGCCGGCTCCCGGGCACGCCGTCAGCCTCCAGGGCCAGATCTCGGTGTCCCTGCAAAGCCTGTCCCGGCTTCCCGAGGGAACGCCCGTGACGCAGGTCGACGTCAACGGCAGGGCGGGTCAGCTCGGCTTCCCGTGGGAGGCGGAGGGCAAGCTGTCGGACGTCCGGTGGCTGATTTTCCCGGACGCCGCGGGGCGGCGGATCCTGGTGCAGGTCCCGGGGGCGCTGGGCCTCGGCGACGACCAGATCGTGCACTTCGCGGAGGGCGTCACCGTTACCGACGAGGCGCAGACCGTTGGCGGCTGATCCACCAGCCTGCCGCGCCTCGGTGAGGTCTCGGCAGCCGGCGGGCTGGGAGCGGCCCGCCGGCTCGCCGCCCCGATCCCTTCGGGCTCAGACGTTCGGTGATTGGCCGAGGCTCACACCGTTGGCCACTCCTACCGGGTACACCGGACTGCTCTGGGTGAGGGTCCCGCCGACGCCGGCCGGGCCGACGTGATCGTTCCGCCGCACGCGCCGGCCCCCCGGCCGGGCCGGGCGGGTACGGTGACCGCGTGGCGGACTGGGCGGCGGTCGTGCTGGCGGGCGGGGCCGCGCGCCGGATGGGCGGCGTGGACAAGGCAGGGGTGCCAATCGGCGGCCGGCCGATGCGCGACCGGGTGCTGGACGCCGTCGTCGACGCCGACGTCCGGGTCGTGGTGGGCCCAGCCGGCCCGGTGCCAATGGGGGTCCGGTCGACCCGGGAGAGCCCTCCGGGAGGCGGTCCGGTCGCCGCCGTCGCGGCGGGTCTGTCCCTGCTGCCCGCCGGCACGCCGACCGTGGCGCTGCTTGCCGCCGACCTGCCCCTGCTGACCCGGGACGCGATGCGCCTGCTGCGCGACCAGCTCGCCGACCCGGCGGTGGACGGGGCGTGCCTCGTCGACCTCGACGGCCGGCGGCAGCATCTGTGCGGGGTGTGGCGGGTCGCGCCGCTGCGGGTCGCGCTCGACCGGCTCGCCGCCGCCCGGGGCGGCTCGCTCGACGGCGCGTCGGTGCGGGCGCTGCTCGCCGGGTTGGCCGTGCGCGACGTGCCCTGGCCCGGGGCGGGCCCACCGCCCTGGTTCGACTGCGACACTGACGAGGACGTACGCCGGGCGGAGGAGTGGACGCGATGACGGTGCTGGAGGACTGGGTCACGGCGGCCTGCGTGGAGTTGAGCCTGGACCCCGCCGAGGTGCCGGTGCCGGTTGTGCTCGACCTGGCCCGGGATGTCGCGCACCAGGTGCTGCGGCCGGGTGCCCCGGTCTCCGCGTACCTGCTCGGACTGGCGGTCGGGCGCGGGGCCGACCCGGTGGCGGCGGCCGGCCGGCTCAGCGAGCTGGCCGGCGGTTGGCCGATCGAGCTGGGTGAGCGGCCCCCGGCCTGATGGCCGCTTCGGCGGGCCGGTGTCCGATCCCGGTCCGGCCTGACTCGGGCTTCGGGCGACCTGGGTAGGGTGACCGGAACGGACGGAGGCGATCATGACGGTAGGCCACCCCTCGACGCCGGCCTCAGACCCGCCCGGCGGCCCCCGTGAGCATGGCGGCCCGCCGGAGCATGGCAGCCCGGCGCCCCACGGCGGCCCGTCGGAGCATCAGCACGAGTCGATCCTGCTGGACGAGCCGACCACGACCGACCTGCGGGCCAAGGTGACGGAGGCCTGGCGCGAGTTCGCCCGGGCCCTCGCCGAGCGGCTGCGTGAGCTGCCCGCCGGTTCGCATGTCGAGCTGACCCTCGATCCCACCGCCTCCGGCACCGGCGACGCGGTCTACTCCATAAGCGTCGACCTGGGCGACGACGGCCGGCTCTCCGCACGGGCCGTCGGCAACGCGACCCTCCCGCAGGGCTACCGGCTGGACCGGGCGGCCGTCGCGGACATGGTGGCGCTGGGTTGGTCCCCGCCCGGGGTGGTCGAGGGCTCCGGCGAGCACTTCGGCCTGACCGGCGACACCGCCGAGGCGACCCGGCTGGCCGCGCTGCTCTCCCGCACCCTTCGGGACGTCTACGGCGTGCCGCACCCGGCTTTCCTGGTGTACCTGGTGCACGACGCCGAGGGCGAGCCCGTGCCGGTGGATCCCCTGGGCACCGCGCGCAGCGAGTTCGGCCCGGACCAGGACGTGGAGGCGGACCTGGACGAGGCGCTGGCTGCCGCCGCGCAGGGGGCGAGCACCGACGTGCTGGTCCTGGCCGAGCAGGTGCGGACCGTGGTGTCCGCCATGCTCAAGTCCGAATCGGACAAGTTGCAGGTCGACTCCGACGGTGACCTCAACATCCGGGCCGGGTCGGCGATGGTCTTCGTTCGGGTCCGCGACAATCCGCCGTTGGTCGACGTCTTCTCGCCGGTGCTCACGGAGGTCGAGCCCACCGAGCGGCTCTACGTGAAGCTGTCCGAGTTGACCAACCGGATGCCGATCGGCCGGCTCTATTGCGCCGACGACACCGTCTGGGCGTCCATTCCGGTCTTCGGCCGCGATTTCCAGGCCACCCACCTGATGCTCGCCGTGCAGGTGATGACCGGCCTCGCCGACGAGCTGGACGACCGGCTGCACGGCGAGTTCGGCGGTAAGCGCTTCTTCGGCGAGGGCGACAAGCCCGGGCGGCGGGACCAGGGCGAGCACCGCACCGGCATGTATCTCTGAGGTCTGGAGGCGGGTGAGGCCCGGATGCCGGGCCCACCCGTCGGCTCGGTGGACACCCGTGCCAATGGTTTCTCTCGGGCTCGGCCGCCCGGCTCGCGCGGCGACTCGCCGTGCCTTACGGTTGAAGGTGATGGGCAGCCGGCCGGGAGCCGGGTTGGCCCGGCGACGCTGGCCGGGTCGTCGTGAACCGGGGTGCGGGCACCCGGCCTGGTCGTCGTGCGCCGGGTGCGGGCACCCGGCCGGTTCTGGCGAGGTCGGGGCTGTTGTCAGCCCGTGCTCTCCCTGATGTTGACATCCTCGGATCTGCCGCCCCCTGATCTCCGGCGTCGGTCGAACCGGTCCAGGCGCACACCCCGGGCATGCCGCTACGCGAACCCGCGTCGTGGGCACTGCGGAAAATGATGTCCGTTCCGCGCGTTTGCAGATCAACAATGCGTCAGCAGTGTCGAATATAGCGATATTGATAGGTGGTCATTGATATATACGGTTGTGAATGCGATGCTGGTCGGGAGCGCGCATATGCGCCGATCTTGAGTCACCGGAGAAGGAGGATGTTCAGTGCGTTCCCCGAAACCCGATCAGTCCGGCCGCCGATCCCGGTCAGCGGTCCGCCAGGCTGTCCGAGCGTCCGTCATGGTGCTCACCATGCTGGCCGGTGTGCTGACCTGGACCGGCGCAGCCCAGGCCCACGGCACCATCGTCAGCCCGGCGACCCGCGCCTACCAGTGTTGGCAGACCTGGGGCAGTAGGCACATGGATCCGGCCATGCAGCAGCAGGATCCCATGTGCTACCAGGCGTGGCAGGCCAACCCCGACACCATGTGGAACTGGATGAGCGCATTGCGGGACGGCCTCGGCGGACAGTTCCAGGCCCGCACGCCCGACGGGCAGTTGTGCAGCAACGCCCTCAGCAGGAACAACAGTCTGAACCGGCCCGGAGCGTGGAAGACGACCAACGTCGGTCGCAGCTTCTCGATCCAGTTGTACGACCAGGCCAGCCACGGCGCTGACTTCTTCCGGGTCTACGTCAGCAAGCAGGGGTTCAATCCCGCCACCCAGAGCCTCGGTTGGGGGAACCTCGACTTCATCACGCAGACCGGACGCTACGCGCCGGCACAGAACATCACGTTCAACGTCTCGACCTCCGGTTACACCGGACACCACATTCTCTTCGTCATCTGGCAGGCATCCCACCTCGACCAGGCCTACATGTGGTGCAGCGACGTGAACTTCACCTGATCGGCGCGACCGACAGTCGCACTGCTCCGGCCCGGGACCCTGTCCCGGGCCGGAGCGTGTCACCGGAACGACGGGGGCGTCCGGCTGCCGATGGTCGCCGACCGCGTGGCGGGTCTACGCGGGGCCGACACCGGGGGACTCGGCCAGGCGGGAGAGCACGATCGTGCTGCGGGTGGAGGTGACGAACGACTCGGCGCGCAGCCGTTCGAGGGCCTCCTCCAGGTGCGAGATGTCCGCCGCGCGCAGGTGCACCAGCGCGTCCGCCTCCCCGGAGACCGTGTACGCCCCGACGACCTCGGGGTGCCGGCGGACGGCCACCCCGATCTGGGCCGGAGTGGTCCGCCCGGCGCAGAACAGCTCGACGAACGCCTCCGTGGTCCAGCCGACAGCGGCCGGGTCGACGACGGCCGTGAATCCCCGGATCACCCCGGCGGCGCGCAGCCGGTCCACCCGGCGTTTGACCGCCGGGGCGGAGAGCGAGACCCGACTGCCGATGTCGGCGTACGAGGCGCGGGCGTCCGCCACCAGCAGCGCAATGATTCGCTGATCCACAGCGTCGATCTGCAACGTTCCGCCCTCAGGAAGCAATGGTTGTGGCTGTTCCCAAAGTTCCAGGCTACCTACTCTTGGTCTCCGTGAACCAGCAGCGAGTCCCCCGAAACCGGACATATCTCATGTGCTCGCCCGAGCACTTCGCCGTCGAGTACGCGATCAACCCGTGGATGGACGTCACCACGCCCGTCGACGTGGAGCTGGCGGTCAAGCAGTGGGACAGGCTGCGCGAGACGCTGCTCGGCCTCGGCCACGACGTGCACCTGCTCGCCCCCGAGGCCGGCCTGCCCGACATGGTGTTCGCGGCCAACGGCGCCTTCGTGGTCGACGGGACGGTCTACGGGGCCCGGTTCAAGCACGAGCAGCGGGCCGCCGAGGCCGCCGCGCACCGCGCCTTCCACGAGGAGCGGGGCTGGCACTTCATCGCCCCGAACGAGACCAACGAGGGCGAGGGCGACTTCGCGTACCTGCCGGACGCGTACGGCGGGCTGGTCCTCGCCGGCCACGGCTTCCGCACCGAGCTGCCGGCGCACGCCGAGGCGCAGGAGGCGCTCGGCCGCCCGGTGGTGTCGCTGCGACTGGTCGATCCTCGCTTCTACCACCTCGACGTGGCGCTCGCCCCGATCGACGACCGGAACATCGCCTACTACCCGGGTGCCTTCTCGGCGGCCAGCCAGCGGGTCCTCGCCCAGCTCTTCCCCGACGCGGTCGTCGCGGACGACTCCGACGCCCTGGCCTTCGGTCTGAACCTGGTCAGCGACGGCGCGAACGTGGTCCTCAACAGCGAGGCGTCCCGGCTCGCCGGCAAGCTGAAGGCGGCCGGCTACACCCCGGTGCCGGTCGAGCTGACCGAGGTACGCAAGGGCGGCGGCAGCGTGAAGTGCTGCATCGCGGAGCTGCGCGGCTGACCGGGTGGCCCACCCGACGGCACGGCCGGTCCCACCCGGGGGGAGACCGGCCCGTGCCTGTCGGGCACCCGTTCAGCCGAGCGTGGCCAGCTCGTTGCTCAGGACGTTGGAGAGCACCTGGCCATCGCGCTGGACCTTGCGCAGGTACCACTTCTGCTGCGGGGTGCGCGGCTGGTTGAACTGCCAGGCCCCGCGTGGGCTGTCGATCTGGCCGATCTTGCCCAGCGCCAGGTTGATCTGCTGCGAGGTCGGGTTCGTCCCGGCCAGCCGGATCGCCTTGTCCAGCACCTGCGCCGCGTCGTACGAGGCCATCGCGTAGGTGGTCGGGGACGCGCCGTGCGTCTTGCGGTACGCCGAGGCGAAGGTGCGGTTGGCGGTGTTGTTCAGGTCGGCGGAGTAGTTCAGCGCGGTCACGATGTTGCGTGCCTCCACCTCCCGCAACTCGTCGAGCACCGTGCCCTCGGTGAGGAAGCCTGGGGCGTAGATCGGGCCCGTCCACCCCTCGCGGTGCAGCTGTTTGATGAACTGCACCGCCGCCGGCCCGGCGAAGTGGCAGAAGATCGCGTCCGGCTGGCGGGCCAGTGCGGTGCGGATGTCGGCGACGTACGCGGTGCTGCCCGGCGTGCTGGTGGTGTCGGTCCAGATCACCGGGTCGGCGATCCGCGGGTCGTTCGACCCGGCCGTGCTGAACTGGGCCTGGAGGCCCTGGATCACGTCCCGTGAGCCGAGGTTGTCCGGGGCGATGATGGCGACCCGGCTGCCGGTGGGCAGCCGCTGCGCCATGTACGGACCGATCGCCCGGCCCGGCTCGTCCAGCACGTACGAGGTGCGCCAGATGTAGACGACGCTCTGCAGGCTCTTCGGTGAGGCGTTGGAGCCGATCAGCGGCACCCGGGCCTTCTCCACGTTGTCCCGGATGCCCACCATGACGGCCGAGTTGACCACGCCGGTGAGCGCCAGCGCCCCCTGCTTGAGCAGGCTGTCGACGGCCGCCTTGCCGGTGTTGGCGGTCTCGCCCTCGTCGGCGGTCAGCACCGTGACCGGATGCCCGCCGAACTGCTGACCGTGGAGGGTGAGGTAGAGCTGGAAGCCGTTGACGATCTCGTCGCCGATGGCCTTGAAGCCACCGGTCTGCGGCGCGATGAGACCGATCTTGATCGGGTCGCCGGTGGGGGTCGCCGGCCCTTCATCGCCGTCCGGGGCGCAGGCGGCGGTCAGGCCCGTGGTACCGAGGGCGGCCAAGAGTTGAAGTGCCCGCCTGCGGTTCATCTGGGACACCGAGTTCCTTCCGGGAGCTGAGCTGGGCCGATACCGTCCCCTGGGCGTTCTACCCGCTCGGCGACGCTGCGTCAATGATCAGTGATCAAAGTGCAGGGTTCGCAGCCCACGGGCCACCTCCGGCCAGGCGGCGGACTCCGGGTCGATGAGCCCGAAATGTTCGCATTCGGCAAGCTCCACCAGCCGGACGGGGCTGCCCGCCGCCCGCGCGGCGGCGGTGTAGGACCGGCTCAACCCCACCGGCACCTGCCGGTCCAGCAGGCCGTGCAGGATCACCGTCCGTGTCGAGATGGGCACCAGCAGGCGAGGGTCGGCGGCGGCGTACCGCTGTGGGTGCTCCGCCGGCCCGCCGTCGAGCAGCGCGGCCACCGCCCCGCCGTCCAGGTTGAGCCGGTACGCCTCGGCCAGGTCCGCGACGGGGGCCAACGCCAGCACCCCGGCCACCGTCTCCGGCGCGGTCGCGGCGGCGTACAGGGCGAGGTGGCCGCCGGCCGAGTGACCGACCAGCAGTGGCGGCCCGGGACGCAGCCGGTCGCCCAGCACCGGCCCGGCCAGCCCGGGCAGCGCCGCCACCCCCGCGAGCACGTCCGTGAGGGTGCCCGGCCAGCCGCCGCCCGGCTGCCCCGTGCGCCGGTACTCAAGCTGGGCCACCGGGTGACCGAGCGCGGCCAGCGCCACCGCGAGCGGCCCGGTGTGGGTGCGGTCGTACTCGGTCCGCCAGAAGCCGCCGTGCACCACCACGACCAACGGGCGCGGCGGGCCGTCCCCCGCCGGGCGGCGGAGGTCGGCGACCTGGTCCGGGTGCCCGCCGTACGCGACGGTGGCGTCCGGGGCGGGAGCGGGGCGGTCCAGCACGGTACGGGGATCGGCGGGCATGCCGGCGACGGTAGCGCGGAAAACGGGCCGGCCGGTGCGGGTCCCGGCGAGCGTTCTGCCCACCGCCTGGGTGAAGATGGAACGCATGACCGAAGCGCACTCCGCTGGACAGAACGACGATCCCGGCCAGGACGGCACCGGGCGATCCGGCACCGTGGTGGTGGTCGGCCCGGACGGCCGCCCGGTCGGCACGGTGCAGACCGACGAGGCCGCGGGCGAGGACCCGACCCGCCTGGTCGAGCAGCCCGCCAAGGTGATGCGGATCGGCAGCATGATCAAGCAGTTGCTTGAGGAGGTCAAGGCCGCCCCGCTCGACGACGCGAGCCGACACCGGATGCGGGAGATCCACGAACGGTCGATCGTCGAGCTGAAGGAGGGCCTGGCCCCCGAGCTCCGCGAGGAGCTGGAGCGGATCTCGCTGCCCTTCACCGAGGACAAGGCGCCCAGTGAGGGCGAACTGCGGATCGCCCACGCCCAGCTCGTCGGCTGGCTGGAGGGGCTGTTCCACGGCATCCAGGCGGCCCTGGTGGCCCAGCAGATGGCCGCCCGGGTGCAGCTGGAGCAGATGCGTTCCGGCCGGCAGGCGCTGCCCAGCGGCCCCGCCGGCATGATGCCGGGGATACCGGGCATCGGCCAACCGCAGGGCGGCGAGGGGCACAGCACCGGGCAGTACCTCTGACCTTCGCGCGCCGGGCCGTGGAACGGCCCGGCGCGCGCTCACCCCACCCCGAAGACCTTTTCCAGGTACGCGGCCACGCCGTCCTCGGAGTTCGCCGCCGTCACCTCGTCGGCGATCGCCAGGACGGCGGGGTGCGCGTTGGCCACCGCCACCCCCCGGCCGGCCCAGGTCAGCATCGGCACGTCGTTGGGCATGTCCCCGAAGGCCAGCACGTCCCGCTCGTCGATCCCGAGCCGGGCGCAGTACCAGGCCAGGCCCGCCGCCTTGGTCACCCCGGCCGCCGAGATCTCCACCAGTCCCGTGTACGACGAGTGGGTCGCCTCGGCCAGCCCGCGCAGCGCCCCGGCGACCACCTCCAGGAACACGTCCGGATCCTGCTCCCCGGCGCGGGCCAGCAGCTTCACCGCCGGCACCGAGTGCAGCTCCTCGGGCGAGGTGACGGCCCGGATCGCGTCGGCGTCGGCGTCCCAGCGCAGCGGGTAGTCGGTTTCGTGCCGCATCTCACGGCTGTCCACGATCTCCACCGCGAAGCTGACCCCGGGCACCTCGGCGCGGAGCCGGCGGGCTACCTCGGCGAGCAGCTTCGGCGCGAGCGGATCGGCTCGGAGCACCTCGTCGGTCACCGGGTCGTACACCACCGCGCCGTTGGCGCAGATCGCCGGCAGCGGCTCGGCGAGCTGCTGGTACACCAGTTGGAGCCAGCGGATCGGGCGGCCGGTGACCAGCACGACCGGCGTGCCTCGCGTGGACATCCGGGCGAGGGCGTCCCGGGTGCGGGGGCTGAGCGTCCGCTCGTCGGTGAGCAGGGTTCCGTCGATGTCCGTGGCGACCAGTCGAGGTGTCTCTCCCATCACCGGGAGAGTAGTCGGTCCAGGTAGATCGCCACCCCGTCGTCGTCGTTGCGCAGCGTCACCTCGTCGGCGGCGGCCCGGACGGCCGGGTGGGCGTTGGACACGGCCACCCGGGCCCACCCGGCCCACTCGAACATCGGCAGGTCGTTGGGCATGTCGCCGAAGACCAGCACCTCGGCCGGGTCCACCCCGAGCCGCTGCGCCACCACGGCCAGCCCGGACGCCTTGTCGACCCCGGGCGGGCAGATCTCGATGAAGCCCAGCCCGGACTGGGTGAGCGTGGCGACCTCCGGGCCGACGATCCGGCGGGCGGTCTCCAACAGCGTGTCGATGTGGTGGCCGCTGGTCCGGGCGAACGCCTTGATCACGTCGCCGGCGAGGCATTCGTCGCGGGAGCGCGGCTCGAACAGGTCCGGGTAGGGCCAGCTCGGGTGGTAGTCGCCCCAGAGCGGGGCGCCGGGCTCGTCGGACGCCTCGACCATCACGGTGAGCGGCCCGACCTCGGCCTCCAGGTCGGCGAGCAGCCGGGCCAGTACCTGGCGGGAAAGTCGCTCCTCGCGCAGCACCACCGGGCCGGCCGGGTCGCTCTGGTCGACCACCCAGCCCCCGCCGGCGAGCACCAGGAAGTCGGCGGCGCGAATGTCGTTGCGGGTCAGCTCGGTGAGCCGCGGGCCCCGGCCCGTCGCGCCGACCACCGGGATGCCGGCGGCCCGCACCCGGTCGAGCACCTCGTGGGTGAACGCGGAAACCGTCTCGTCGCTGCGGACCAGCGTCCCGTCGAGGTCGGTGGCGATCAGCTTGGGCAGCCCCGGGCGGGTCATCGCTCCTCCTTCGGCCGCCGCCGTCGCGCCAGCCCTGTCGTTGGGTCATCGATGCCTCGACCAGCAGTGACGGCGGGCAGCAACCGTACCTCGGGGAACAGGGCGCGACCATGACTTCCCGACGAATCGGGCGGCAACTCCACACCACGCCCCGGTTGCGTGGCCCGGCGGCCCTGGTTTGCGTGGCCCGGCGGCCCAGGTTTACGTGGCCCGGCGGCCCAGGGGTGAGAAGGGGGCCCTTCTCTACCGCAGGCGTTAACAGGGGGCCCTTCCTTACTCCGGGCGGGCGAAGGGCACGGTCGGCTGCACCGTGAGGTCGGCCGGCGCGGGCGGCAGACCGGCCTCCCGGCTGGGCGGGTCCTCCCGCCGGGGCACGGTTACGCCCGGCTGCCCGGCGTCGGCCCGGCCCGCGAGACGCAGCGCCGCCGCCAGCAGCGCGCAGGCCACGAAGGCTGCCCAGAGCCCCCGGCCGTACTCGATCTGGAAGCCGTCCTCGGAGGAGTACAGGAGCGCCCGCTGGCCCGAGTCGTCCAGCGAGAACGACGTGGCGACCAGGACGCCGACCAGGGCCGTCGACAGGGCGAGGCCGGCCACCCGGGCGTCGTGCCGCACGGCGGCGCTGCCCCGCAGGGCCAGGGCTACGGCCGCGACCAGGGCGAACAGGCCGACCAGGTAGCCCAGCCCGAAGCCGCCGACGTCGGACACCCCACCGGGCACCCGCAGCGTGCCGCCCTCGGGCCCCCCGGTCGGCACGGTCATCACCAGCCACTCCCCGATCAGCGAGGCGAACGCGGCCGCCGCCCCGAGGCCGGCTGCCACCAGCGGGAGCCCACGGTCCCACCCGCGCCGGGACAGCGGGCGGCCGACCCGCCCCGGCGGCGTGGGCTCGGGCCCACCCCACTCCAGGACGGCGGCGTCGTCGGACCGGCTGTCCTGCCGGGGGATGGGGAGATCCTCGGACATCGGCCACCTCTCCGCCGTTCGCGGGCCTGAGCCGAATCATGACACAGCCGGCACCGCTCGTTCGGGAACGCGACCCGCGTGGACGGAACAGGCTCCGGCGCGGCGGGAACGATCGCGGGCAGCCGCTCGCCCGCCGCCCGGCTTTCGGCTAGCTAGTACTCCAGCGGGAGATCGCAGGAGGGTTACCTAGAGGTGCCCTGGAATGGGAAAAGTACGCCCGGCAAGCCCTCACGGAACCCTAAAACGGATCTCCTGCTGAAGTGCTAGCGTCGACTCATGCCTATCCGTACCGCTTCCGCACGTTGGCAGGGCGATCTCACCGAGGGTTCCGGCACGGTTCGCACCGGCAAGGGCGGCCTCCAGGGGAACTACTCCTTCAAGTCGCGATTCGAGGAGGGGGAGGGCACCAACCCCGAGGAGCTCATCGGGGCGGCCCACGCGGCCTGCTTCTCGATGGCGTTCTCCAAGCAGCTCGCCGACGCCGGCGCGACCGGCACCTCTGTGGAGACCACCGCGAAGGTGCACTTCGACAAGACCGACGCGGGGATGACCGTGACCCGGATCGACCTGGAGACGGTCGGTCAGGCCCCGGGTCTCGACGAGGCCCAGTTCGCCAAGCTGGCCGAGACTGCGAAGGAGAACTGCCCGATCTCGCGCCTGCTCTCCCCGGGCGCGCAGATCAGTCTCACCGCCAGGCTCGCCTCCTGAGCGTTCCGCGCCCCCGCGCCTGACGCGTCCTGCGGGACAATGAGGGCGTGGCGGTGGAGATGAGCCGGGAGCGCTTCGAGGAACTGGTCGGGGAGGCCCTCGACGAGGTTCCCGAGGAGCTGCTGCGGCTGATGAGCAATGTGGTGATCCTCGTCGAGGACCATCCGCCCCCCGGCGAGGATCTGCTCGGCCTCTACGAGGGGCACGCCCTCACCGAGCGGGGCTGGGACTACGCCGGCGTCCTGCCGGACCGCATCTTGATCTACCGCCACCCCATCCTGCGGATCTGCGACACGGAGGAGGACGTCGTCGACGAGGTGGCGGTGACCGTGGTGCACGAGATCGCCCACCACTTCGGCATCGACGACGAGCGGCTGCACGACCTCGGCTGGGGCTGACCGGGCGCGCGGCCTCGTTACCGTCCGCCCGGTTCGGCCCTGCCCGGTGCGATGCCACTGGTTGCGCTGGTCACCTACCCTCCGGGCAAACACCCCGAGTCAGGAGGCACTTCCATGCGCAGCGCGCTGTTCTCCGCCGAGAACCTGGAGAAGGAGTCCGCCCAGCCCGGCATGCGGCTGCAGAACTCCAAGATGCTGAAGATCGAGCTGAACGGCGAGGCGATGGCCCGTGTCGGGTCGATGGTCGCCTACCAGGGGCAGGTGCAGTTCCAGGCGCTCGGGTCCGGCGGCCTGGGCAAGTTCCTCAAGCAGAAGCTCACCGGTGAGGGCGTCCCGCTGATGAAGCTCAGCGGCCGGGGCGACGTCTTCCTCGCCGAGCTGGCCAAGGACGTGCACATCATCGACCTGGAGCCGGGCGACGCGCTGTCGATCAACGGATCGAGCGTGCTGGCCTTCGACTCCACCCTCCAGTACGACATCCGCATGGTCGGCGGTGCCGGAATGGCGTCCTCGTCCGGCCTGTTCAACTGTGTCTTCACCGGCCACGGCCGGATCGCGATCACCACGAAGGGCACCCCGGTGGTGCTCAACGTCGACGCCCCGACCTACGTCGACCCGCAGGCCGCCGTCTGCTGGTCGGCCAACCTGCAGACCGGTTACCACCGGGCCGAGCAGTTCGGCCTGGGCACGCTGCTGGGGCGCAGCACCGGCGAGGCGTTCACGATGAGCTTCGCCGGGCAGGGCTTCGTGGTGGTGCAGCCTTCCGAGGAGCCGCCGGTCATGGGCAGCGGCGCCCAGGAGCAGCAGGGCGGCCTGCTCGGCAACCTGCTGAGCTGACCCGTCGCCCTCGGCCGGCAGACTGACCCGGGCTGGGCGCCCCGACGCGAGGGCGCCCCGCCTCAGCTCAGCTCGCCGGAGCGCAGCCGGGCCAGCCAGGCCGCCGCGTCGGCGTAGTCGGCGTCCGACAGGCCGGCCGGCGCGGGCACCGGCCGGTCGCCTGCCGGCTGCGCCCACCGGTGCCGGGGGTACGAGCCGAGGAAGCGCACCTCCGCGCAGACCCGGCGCAGCCCCTGCAACGCCTCCCCGAGCCGCCGTTCGGCCACGTGGCCGGTGCAGTCGAGGAAGAAGACGTACCGGCCCAGCGCCTCGCCCGTCGGGCGGGACTCGATCCGGGTCAGGTTCACCCCGCGTACGGCCAGCTCCATCAGCACCGACAGCAGTGCGCCCACCCGGTCGTGGGCGATGTACACGGCCAGCGACGTCACGTCGTCCCCGGTAGGGGGCGAGGGCGGGCCCGGGCGGGACAGCAGCACGAACCGGGTCACCGCGTCGGGATGGTCGGCGATCTTGTCGGCGAGCACCGCCAGCCGGTGACGGGCGGCCCCGATCGGGGCGCAGATCGCCGCGTCGTACTCGCCCGTGGCCGCGCCCGCCGCGGCGGCACCGTTGGACAGCACGTCGACCACGACCGCGTCCGGCAGGTGCGCGCGCAGCCAACCCCGGCACTGGGTGGACGCCTGAGGGTGAGCGGCCACCGAGCGGATCGCCTCCGGCGACGTTCCCGGACGGGCGCCGAGCACGAACTCCACCGGCAGGATCACCTCCCGGGTGATCACCAGGGGCTCGCCCTCGGCCAGCTCGTCCAGGGTCACGCCAACCGCGCCGCCGACCGAGTTCTCCAGCGGCACCAGGGCCGCGTCGGCCTCCCCGGCGCGGACGCTCTCCAGCGCCTCGCCGACGCTGCGGGCGGGCGTGCGGGTGCCGCGCTCGGCGGCCGGCACGGTGCGCAGCGCCTGCTCGGCGAAGGTGCCCTCGGGGCCGAGGTAGACGAAACGGGTCGGCGGTGTTCCCGGCATGCCGCCCAGCCTACGCAATCGGTAAGCCACCCCGGACGGCGTCGCAGGCGAGGGCCCGGATGCCGGGCGGCCCGGCCACCCGTACCTCGATGGTGCAGACGTCGGTGCCGGCGGTGACCAGCTCCAGGTCGTTCGGCCGGCCCCGGGTGACCACCTGCAACTCCTCGTGCCCGGTCACCCGCAGCACCGTGTACTGCCAGCCCCCGGCGCAGAGCGGGCCGTCGCCCACCCGTACCGCGACCGAGCGGGACAGCACCCCGGACGGGCCGCGCAGCAGCGCGACGACCCGGTTTGCGGAGGGACCATCGCGGCAGGGGATGGCGACCAGGTCGGAGCCCGAGGTGGTCGGCGGGG
>NZ_SMKJ01000489.1:0-2903 GCF_004348615.1 Micromonospora sp. KC207 | reverse complement strand
CCCGCCACCCCCGCCGCCACGGCCGGCCCGGACTGCCTGAAGGGCAAGCTGCCCACCCGGACGCCGGGCAAGCTCACCGTCGCCACCGACGATCCGGCGTACGAGCCGTGGTTCGTCGGCAACAAGCCGGAGAACGGCGAGGGCTTCGAGGCCGCCGTGGCCTACGCGGTGGCCGAGAAGCTCGGGTACGCCCGCGCCGACGTCACCTGGACCCGGGTGAAGTTCGACGTCGCCATCGCCCCCGGCCCCAAGGAGTTCGACTTCGACATCAACCAGTTCTCCATCACCGAGGAGCGCAAGAGCGCGGTCGACTTCACCGGGCCGTACTACCTGGTCCGACAGGCCGTGATCGCGAAGAAGTCCGCGAAGATCGCCGGCAGTGCGTCGCTGGCGGACCTGCGCGACGCGAAGCTCGGCGCCCAGGTCGGCACCACCAGCTACCAGGCCATCACCGACGTGATCAAGCCGAAGGCCAAGCCGCAGGTGTACAACAGCAACGACGACGCCAAGAAGGCCCTCCAGAACGGGCAGATCGACGGCCTCGTGGTGGACCTGCCGACCGCCTTCTTCATCACCGGCGCGGAGATCACCGACGCGACTGTCGTCGGGCAGCTGCCGCAGGTCGGCACGCCGGAGGCGTTCGGGCTGGTGCTGGACCGCAACTCCCCGCTCACCCCCTGCGTCACCGGCGCGGTCGGCCAGCTCACCGCCGACGGCACGATCAAGAAGCTGGAGCAGAAGTGGTTGGCCCAGGTCGCGGGGGCGTCCGAGCTCAAGTGATCCTCGCCCCGCACGAACCCTCCGCGGCGCAGCGGCGGAGGCAGGCATACCGCCGCCGCCAGACCGTCACCAGCGTGCTGGTCGCCGCCGCGTCCACGGCGGCGCTCGGCACGCTGCTCGTCGTCGCGGTGACCGGCGCGCCCGGGTGGGACCGGGTCCGCCGGTCCTTCGCCGACCCGGCGATCGCCCGGGACGCGCTGCCCGAGGTGCTCGCCGGGCTCTGGCTCAACGTCCGGCTGCTGGTCTGCTGCGCGGCCGGCGCGCTGCTGCTCGGCCTGCTCGTCGCGATCCTGCGCACGCTGCGGGGACCGGTCTTCTTCCCGGTCCGGGCCCTCGCGGCCGGCTACACGTACACGTTCCGGGGCCTGCCGCTGATCATCGTGCTGTACGTGCTCACCCTCGGGGTGCCCGGCCTGCGCCTCGCGGGCATGCCACCGGTGCTGGTGCTCGGCGGGCTCGCGCTGGTGCTCACCTACGGCGGGTACCTGGCCGAGGTGTTCCGCGCCGGCATCGAGTCCGTGCATCCCAGCCAGCTCGCGGCGGCCCGCTCGCTCGGGCTGAGCTACCGGCAGACGATGCGGCACGTGGTGCTGCCGCAGGCCGTCCGCCGGGTGGCCCCACCCCTGCTCAACGACGTGGTCGCGTTGCAGAAGGACGTCGGGCTGGTCTCCCTCGCCGGGCCGATCGACGCGGTACGCGCCGCGCAGATCGCCACCGCCGAGACGTTCAACTACACGCCGTACATCGTGGCCGGGGCGCTGTTCGTGCTGCTCGCGATCCCGCTGATCGCCGTCACCGACTGGGTGACGCTGCACGCGGCCCGGCGGCAGGAAAGGGGCTGACGATGACGCTGCTGCGGTGTCGGGGGCTGCGCAAGACCTTCGGCGGCCACGTGGTGCTCGACGGGCTCGACCTGACCGTCGACGAGCACCGGGTGGTGGCGCTGATCGGCGCGTCCGGTTCGGGCAAGTCGACGCTGCTGCGCTGCGTCAACCTCCTCGAAGAGCTGGACGACGGCACCATCGAGCTGGACGGCGAGGACATCTCCGACCCCCGGGTCGACCCCGACCGGGTACGCCGACGCATCGGGATGGTCTTCCAGTCGTACAACCTGTTCCCGCACCTGAGCGTGCTGGACAACATCTGCCTCGCCCCGGTCCGGGTGCACCGGCGGCCCCGCGCCGAGGCGCAGGCGCAGGCGCGGGAGCTGCTCGACCGGGTCGGGCTCGGGGCGAAGGCGGACGCCTACCCCGACCAGCTCTCCGGCGGGCAGCAGCAGCGGGTGGCGATCGTGCGGGCGCTGGCCAACTCGCCCCGGCTGATGCTGCTCGACGAGATCACCTCGGCGCTGGACCCGGAGCTGGTCGGCGAGGTGCTGGCCCTGGTCCGCGAGCTCAAGGACGACGGCATGACGATGGTGCTGGCCACGCACGAGATGGGGTTCGCCCGGGAGGTCGCCGACCAGGTGTGCTTCCTCGACGGTGGGCGGGTCGCCGAGTCCGGGCCGCCGGAACGGGTGTTCGGCGACCCGACCGAGCCCCGCACCCGCCAGTTCCTGCGCCGGATCATCGAGGCGGGACGCCTCTGACTGACCACTGCGGCACCACGCGGACGCGGTCCTGCGCCTTGCGCCGGACAGGATTGCGACCGCGTCGATCCGCTACGAGGAGTGCAGCTTCTGCTGATCTCGGGCCGCGGGCATCCATGCGCTAGCGTCTGGCCCCATGGGATTCGTGGACCCGGTCTTGGCCGTCGCGGTCGCTGTGGCCAACCTGGCCGTCGCCGCCGCACTGCTCGCCGGGAGCCGTGGCGGCACGGCGGTGCCCCGGATCTTCGGCCGCCCGCAGCCTTCCCCCCGCCTGCGGGCCGCGATGCACGCCTGTCTGGGGCTAACTTGATCTTTAACCTGCTGGGCGGCGGTATCGACCCCGGCTGATCATGGGGACAGCCCTTGATCGATCATTCCTCGTGTCTAGGGAAGAAGATCAAGAACCAGGGGCTGTCTGGTGATCAGTGTGCACGATGCCGGGTCGATCGGTGAGGTGGGGCGGCTGGCCGCGTTCCGGCGTGAGTTCCACCGTTGTCTGACCGCTCGTGAGGATGCGTTGTTCGAGCTGGCCGAC
>NZ_SMKJ01000488.1:0-2917 GCF_004348615.1 Micromonospora sp. KC207 | reverse complement strand
GACGAGTCTGCGGCCTCGACACCCTCGCCGACCTGTTCGACGTCTCCCGCAGCACCCTCTGGAACGCCATCAACGACGTCCTACCCATCCTCGACAACCGGCGCATCACCATCACCCCCGCTGAATATCGACACGCCACCCCCACCGACCTCCTTGCCTCTGTGCAGCCATCGGCAGCAGACCAGGAGACCGAAAATCGACAGGTTGTTCTTTGACGGGTCCGATGCACCCACAGGTCTGCACGATCGTGCGCGGCCACACCGTCGCGACAGCGTCCGGCAGGCCCTTGAGCCCGTCACAGACCAGCATCAACACGTCGGCGACGCCGCGGTTCTTCAGCTCGGTGAGCACATGCAGCCAGTGCTTCGCGCCCTCACCGCCGTCACCAGCCCAGATCCCGAGGATGTCGCGATGCCCGTCGACAGTGACCGCCATGACGACGTAGATCGGCCGGTTCGCGACCTGACCATCACGGATCTTGACGTTGATGGCATGGATGAACACCACCGGATACACCCTGTCCAGAGGCCGGTTCTGCCACTCGGCCATGCCGTCCATGACCTTGTCGGTGATGGTGGAGATGGTCTGCTTCGACACCTCGGCGCCATAGACCTCGGCCAGGTGCGCGGCGATCTCCCCATGGGTGAGACCCTTCGCCGACAGCGACAGCACCATGTCGTCGACGCCAGACAGGCGCCGCTGCCGCTTGCGCACGATCTGCGGCTCGAACGTGCCGGCAGCGTCGCGTGGAACCCGGACCTCGACCGGCCCGACATCGGTGAGCACGGTCTTGGTCCGGCTGCCGTTGCGGGTGTTCCCGCTGCCCCGACCCGCCCGGTCGTGCCTGTCGTAGCCGACGTGGTCGGTGATCTCCCCGTCCAACGCCGACTCCAGGACCCGCTTGGTCAGCTGCTGCAATAGCCCGCCCTCACCGGTCAGCTTCAACCCGTCACCACGAGCCCGATCGACCAACATCGCGATCAACTGCTCATCCGTGACCGCACCCACCGGCCCTACGGCCGGTTGTCCCACGGTGGTCTCGGTCGTCATCTGGCGTCTCTCCCTTGATCGGTCGATCAGCCGTTATTTGTACAGTCCCCAGGCTGCCGGCGGCGAGCAGCACCGGTTGCTGATTGTTGGCGAGTGTGCCGGCGGAATGGCGGGCGGCGTTGACAGAGTTGAGGTCACAGCTCAGCCTTCTCTGGCGATGATCACGGGTGTCATGTCGGCAGGGATGGCTGCGCATCATTGGTCGTCGGAGGCATGATCACGCCCCTGACCTGCGGTGCCTCAACTTGATTGGCATAGTCGGCCGTCTTCTCTGTTTTCAAGGTCAGGCACGTCCCGGTGCGCGGCATTGAGGACAGCGTCGCGGGTGCGGAATGCCGGCGCCATGTCCGTAGTGCTCCGGTGGCTGGCGCCAGCAGCAGCATATTGTGTCAGATCCCGGATGGCCTCGATCTGGTCCATGATTTATGGGGTGATGGGCGTAAACTTGCGGTAATGCGGCCAGGCATACCAGCGGTAGCGCGGGTTGACGGTTTGTTGTATTTCCCTGGCGAAGCGCGCGAGGGCGGGGCCTGGGCGCAGGACGCCTGCGACGGGTTCATGGATGCCCTCGGGGAAGTCGCCCTGGTGGTGTTGCTCGACGCTGGTCCCCGCAAAAAATGCGGTCAGGAAGCACCACCAGCAAACCCACCCTGGTGACGCTACGGCATCACTTCGCTGGGCCCGCATCAGATCCACCGAGCCGAGGCGTCAACTTCACTGCGCCACATCAGGTGCACTGCGCCAGGACACCGGCCCTTCTCCCGGCACCCGACCCCACCCGGATCGCCGCGCATAACTGTCATTATGATGTAGCAGCGTTTTGCCCGATTTGGGTGTATCTTTTAGTGGATTACTGTTACCGATAATCCGCTAATAAGTGCAGCTGGTGCGGTCAGGGCGTGACGGGGACAGGTAGGGCGGAGGTGCGCGTCGCGGTCGACGAGATGATCCGTGCTCTCGGGTCATACACGGGGCGCCGGTAACGAACGACCCGCCGCCAAATAGTCGATCTTGGCAACTTGGTGGCAGGGGCGGATGGGTGTCTTGGCTGGTGTCCCGTTTGAGGGCCCTTCATCGGACACGTGAGACCGGAGCGCTCGGTGCCGTCGAGGCGCTGGATGCGTTGTCCCGTAAGCCCAGCCCGGTGATGTGCCCGATAAGCGAGGGGTGAACGCTGCAGTCGCCGGGTGACTGAGCTCCTCATCGGCTACGCGCGGGTGTCCACGGACGAGCAGGACCTCACCGCGCAGCTCAACTCGTTGGCCGTGCTGGGTGTCAGGGCGGAGCGGATCTACGTCGACAAGGGGCTGACGGGAACGAACCGCGCGGCCGGGCCTGCGTGAGGCCCTGGCGGCGTGCCGGGTTGGCGACACGCTCGTGGTGTCGAAGCTGGACCGGTTGGCTCGGTCGGTCGCCGATGCGCACGACATTGCCAAGGAGCTCACCGCCCGCGGGGTGAAGCTGAATCTGGGCGGTTCGGTGCACGATCCGACGGACCCAGTCGGCAAGCTGCTGTTTACAACGCTGGCGATGGTGGCGGAGTTCGACGCGGATCTCGCTCGCATGCGAACCCGGGAAGGGATGAAGGTCGCAAAGGCGAAGGGTCGGCTGCGGGGTAAGCAGCCGAAGCTCAATGCCCGGCAGGAGGCGCACCTGGTGGCGCTGCACGCCGCCGGCGAGCAACCAGGGGCCTGAGAGGACGTCTGATTCACGTATTTTGTCAGCTATGTGGGTTTAGTCGTATCGCCAGGTTGGGGTGGTTTCGGTGGTGAGCCGTTTGGCGAGGTTGTCGATCATGGCGATGGTGATCATGCTGGCGGAGTTGTCGGGTCGGGCTTCGTAGTCGCGCACGAGTCGGCGGTGGTGC
>NZ_SMKJ01000487.1:0-2925 GCF_004348615.1 Micromonospora sp. KC207 | reverse complement strand
GCAGCGACGTCGGATCGATACCCGCGTCCTCCAACGCCTCCCACGACGCCTCCAACAACAGCCGCTGCTGCGGGTCCATCGCCACCGCCTCACGCGGGCCGATCCCAAAGAACCCGGCGTCGAAGTCGCCAGCGCCGTCCAGGAAGCCGCCGCCGCTGGTAGCGACCGCGCCGGGGCTGTCCGGGTCTGCCTGGCGGATCCGCTCGTCCCAGCCGCGATCGGCCGGCAGCCCACCGATCGCGTCACGCCCGTTCGCGACCAGATCCCACAACTCGTCCGGGGAACTGACCCCACCCGGATAGCGGCAGCTCATGCCCACGATCGCCAACGGTTCGCCGGCCCGGGCGCGGCGTGGCCGCCGGTCCACGCCGGTGGGCGCGTCCGGCACGCCGCCGGCCTCGGCCAGCAGGTAGGCCGCGACGGCGGCGGGGGTGGGGTGGTCGAAGACGAGCGTGGACGGCAGCCGTACGCCGCTGGCCTGGGTCAGCCGGTTGCGCAGCTCGACCGCGCCGAGCGAGTCGAACCCGAGCTCCTTGAAGGCCCGGCCGGGTTCGACGGCCGCCGGGGAGCTGTGCCCGAGCACCGCGGCGACCTGGGTCTGCACCAGTTCCCGGACAACCTGTTCACGGTCGGCGACGGGCACCGCGGCGAGCCGCTGCGCCAGCGAGCCGCCCGGGACGGCGCGGCGGGCGGGGGTCCGGACGAGGCCGCGCAGCAGCGCCGGGAGCATCCCGGTCCGGGCGTGGCCCTGGAGGGCGGCCGGGTCGAGGCGTACCGGGGCGACCAGCGCCGTGCCGAGCCGCTGCGCCCGGTCGAACAGCTCCAGGCCCAGGTCGGTGGGGAGCGCGCCGACGCCCATGCGTTCCAGCCGGGCCCGTTCCGCGTCGTCCAGGGTGCCGCCCATGCCGGCCGCCTCCGCCCACAGGCCCCAGGCCAGCGACGTGGCAGGCAGCCCGGCCGCGCGGCGGCAGGCGGCGAGCGCGTCGAGACCGGCGTTGGCGGCGGCGTAGTTGCCCTGCCCCGGGCTGCCCATGAGCGCGGCCACCGAGGAGAACAGCACGAACGCGGCCAGATCCGTCCCGGCGGTCAGCTCGTGCAGGTGCAGGGCGGCGTCCAGCTTGGGGCGCCGGACCCGGTCGAGTCGTTCCGGGGTGAGCTGTGCGATGACGCCGTCGTCCAGGACGCCGGCGGCGTGCACCACCGCGGTCAGCGGCCGGTCCAGGCCATCGAGCACACCGGCAAGCTGCGCCCGGTCCGCCACGTCACAGGCCACCACGTCCGCCTGCGCGCCCAGACCCGCCAGCTCCGCGACCAGCTCCGCCACACCCTCGGCCGCCGGGCCACGCCGACTCACCAACACCAGATGCCGCACGCCGTGAGTGGCCACCAGGTGCCGCGCCACCACCGCGCCGAGACCACCCGTACCCCCGGTGACCAACACGATCCCGTCCGCGTCGAGCGGCCGGGGCTCGACGCCGGTGGCCGTACGGGCCCGGGCGAGACGCGGCGCGAGCAGACGTCCGCCGCGCACCGCGAGCTGCGGCTCATCCAGCCCAGCCAGCGCACCCCAGTCCGGCTCGGCCCCGTCGTCCAGGTCCACCAGCAGGAACCGGCCCGGATGCTCCGACTGAGCACTACGCACCAGACCCCACACCGGCGCCTGCGCCAGATCCGGCGCCTCGTCACCGGCCGCGACCGCGCCGCGGGTGACGATGATGACCGGGCCGGTGGCGGGCGGCTCGGCCTCGATCCACCGGTGCAGCAGGGCGAGGGCGGCGTCCGGTCCGTCGACGTGTTCCACCACGACGCCGGACCCGGCCCCGCCGGCCGACGGGGCCGGGACGGCCGTCCACTCCACGGTGAACAGCGCGTCGTCGGCGGCCTGCCGGGTGCCGTCGAGCCGGGCCCGGTCCACCGGGCGGGCCACGATGGAGCGGGCCGAGACGACCGGGGCGCCGGACTCGTCGGTGGCGTCCAGGCGCAGCGACGAATCACCGGTCGAGGTGACGCGGACGCGCAGGCGGGTGCCGGCGGTCCGGTCCAGGCGTATGCCGGACCAGCTGAACGGCATGCGGTGCCGGCCGCCGTCCCCGTCGATCAGCAGGACCGCGCCGCTCTGCAGGGCAGCGTCGAACAGGGCCGGGTGGATCCCGAAGCCCCGGGCGGCGTCCGCCGGGTCGCCGGGCAGCGCGACGTCGGCGTACACCTCGTCCCCGTCCCGCCAGGCCGCCTGCACGCCGAGGAAGATCGGCCCGTAGTCGTACCCGATGCCGGTGAGGCGGTCGTACAGTTCCTCGACGGCGAGCGGCTCGGCTTCCTCCGGCGGCCACTCGGCGGGCCACGGCGCGGCCGGCTCGGTCTCGGCGGCCAGGGTGCCGCGGGCGTGACAGACGGTCCGCGTCGTCGCGCCGGCCGATTCCGCGCGGGTGTAGACGGCGACGTCGCGGCGGCCGTGCTCGTCCGGTTCGCCCACCGCGACCTGGAGCCGGACGGTCTCGCCGGGCTGCAGCAGCATGGGCGCCTCGAGGACGAGCTCCTCGACCGCCGGGGTGGCGACCTGCCGGCCGGCCGCGAGGGCGAGTTCCACGATGGCGGTGCCGGGTACAACGATCGTGCCGAGCAGGACGTGGTCGGCCACCCACGGCTGGGTGGCGGTGGAGAGCCGTCCGGTGAACAGCCATTCGTCGCGGTCGCCGACGGGGGTGGCGGCGGTCAGGATCGGGTGGCCGAGGGTGCCGGTGTCGGCGGTGCCGGGCATCAGCCAGTAGCGCTGGTGCTGGAAGGCGTAGGTAGGCAGGTCGATGCGCTTCCCGCCGGCCAGCACGGCCGCCCAGTCCACCGGCACTCCGGCGTTGTGGGCCTGGGCGAGGAACGCGGCGAAAGCGTGCGGCTCGGGCTGCTTGGCCCGCAACGCCGCGGCAAGCA
>NZ_SMKJ01000486.1:0-2946 GCF_004348615.1 Micromonospora sp. KC207 | reverse complement strand
TCTGTCAGGTGTAACGACCCCGGCCGGGCCGTCATTCCACGGTCGGGGTGCCGGCGGTCACCCCCCCGGGGCCCCGAGGAGGCCGATCGGGGCGGGGGCCCTTCGCGGCCACGCCCACCTCGACCCCCGGGGGGACGGATCCGGCAGCCGCCTCAGGCCGGGCCTGACGGGTCGGGTGATCGACTCCATGCCGGCGACATGGGGGCATGCGGGCGGGCCGGATGCCCGCATATGGCGGACACGGAGTCGATCAACGCAGAGACCGCGCGGCGGGCGTACGTGACCTGGCGCACAAACGATACGGTCCGGTTCCGTATCGAAAATTCCTCGCCTAACCTCGTCCAGGTTACGAGTCTGCCCCGTGTCGCATTTGCGTAGCGGGGCGCACCGGGGGAGAGGGAAGGCCCATGCAAGCGAACGAGAACACCGGACACCCGAGGAGGTGGGCGATCCTCGGGGTGCTGGTGATCAGCCTCCTTGTCGTCGTCCTCGACAACACCATCCTCAACGTCGCCCTGCGTACGCTCGCCGACCCGGTGCACGGCCTCGGCGCGAGCCAGGGCGAGCTGGAGTGGTCGATCAACTCCTACACGCTCGTCTTCGCGGGCCTGCTCTTCACCTTCGGCGTACTCGGTGATCGCGCCGGTCGTAAGCGCTTCCTGCTGATCGGGCTGGTCCTGTTCGGCCTGGCGTCGCTGCTGTCGGCGTACGCACAGAGCCCGGCCCAGCTCATCGGCGCCCGCGCGCTGATGGGCGTCGGCGGGGCGGCGATCATGCCGGTGACCCTGTCGATCATCTCCAACGTCTTCGACCCCCGGGAGCGTGGCCGGGCGATCGGCGTGTGGGCCGGCGCGGTCGGCCTGGCCGTGGCGATCGGCCCGGTTCTCGGCGGTGCGCTGCTGGAACACTACTGGTGGGGCTCGGTCTTCCTGATCAACGTGCCGGTGGTCGCGCTCGGCGTGGTCCTGGTCGCCCTGCTGGTGCCCGAGTCCCGCGACCCCGACCCGGGTCGGGTCGACGTCCCCGGCGTGCTGCTGTCGGTGGTGGGTCTGGTCGCGCTGACCTACGGCATCATCGACGGCGGCGAGCACGGCTTCGACCGGCCCCTGGTCTGGGTGTCGATCCTCGGCGGCCTGGCCGTGCTGACCTGGTTCGTGCTGCTGGAGCTGCGCAGCGACCACCCGTCGCTGGACGTCCGGCTGTTCCGGGTGCCCCGCTTCGCCGCCCCGGTCGCGCTCGTCGGGCTGGTCTTCTTCGCAGCCATGGGCGTGATGTTCTTCAGTTCGTTCTACCTGCAACTGGTCCGTGGCTACACCCCGTTGCAGACCGGCCTGCTCTTCCTGCCCTTCGCCGCCGCCCAGCTGATCTTCGCCCCGCGTAGCGCGGCGATGGTCCGCAGGTACGGGGGCCGGGCCGTCGCGGCCGTCGGGTTGGCGCTGTCCACCGTGGCCCTCGCGGCGTTCGCGTTCATCGACGCGAGCACCCCGATCTGGGTGGTCCTGGTGGCCTTCCTCCTCCAGGGCATCGGCATGGCCAACATCATGCCGCCGGCCACCGAGTCGATCATGTCGGCGCTGCCCCGGGAGAAGGCCGGCGTCGGGTCGGCGGTCAGCAACACCGTCCGCCAGGTCGCCGGTGCCCTCGGCGTGGCCGTGCTCGGCTCGGTGCTGTCCGCGGTCTACCGGGGTGACGTCGCCCCTGCCCTGCGTGGCCTGCCGGCCGGGGCGCACGAGGCGGCCAGTGAGTCGATCTCCGGCGCGTACGCGGCGGCCGGACAGCTCGGCCCGACCGGGCCGGCGCTGGTCACGGCCGCCAATTCCGCCTTCGTCTCGGCGATGCACTGGGCGGCGGCGCTCTCTGCGGTGGTCGCCGCGTTCGGCTTCGTGGTCGTGCTGCGCTGGATGCCCGGCCGGCCCAACGACCGGGCAGCCGGCTCACCGGTGGCAGGTGAACCGGAGTTGGCCGGAACCGCATAGGTACGGCAACAATGTCGGACATGACTTCCACCGCCGATGCTCCGCGGTCGCCCGGGCGACCGCGGAGCAGCCGCGCGGACGAGGCGATCGTGGAGGCTGCCCTCGACCTGCTCGCCGAGGGCAACACGATCGAGGCGCTCTCCATCGAGGCGATCGCGGCCCGGGCCGGGGTCGGCAAGGCGACCATCTACCGCCGATGGCGCGGCAAGGACGCGCTGCTGCTGGACGCGCTGCGTCGGCTCAAGGGTGCCATGCCGAATCCGGCGGGCCACTCCGTCCGGGACGACCTGGTGCTGCTGGTCGGCGCGGTCGGGCACCACATCGACCCGCGCGCCGCCAAGATCATGCCGTGCCTCGTGCCGGAGGTGAACCGCAGCCCCGACCACTTCCAGCTCTACCAGAACATCATCGAGCCCCGCCGGCAGCTGATGCGCGAGGTGCTCCGCCGGGGGGTGCGCCTCGGCGAACTGCGGGCCGACCTCGACATCGAGGTGGCGATGGCGCTGCTCACCGGGCCGATGCTGATCCAGCGGATGCTGCGCTGGCACCCCGAGCTGGACGACACCCTGCTCCCGGACCGGATCGTCGACGGTGTCCTGGACGGCATCCGGGCCCGCTGACGCCACCCAGACCGGTCAGGGCATCGACTCGCGGACCTGCATCCCACCCGGTCAGGGCGGCGGCTCGCGGAGCTGGCATCCCACCCGGTCAGGGCGGCGGCTCGCGCAGCCGGTGCAGGCGCAGCGCGAGCTGCACCTCCAGCGCCCGGCCGGGCTTCTGCCAGTCGGGGCCGAGGAGCTGACCGACCCGTTCCAGCCGCTGGGTCACCGTGTTGACGTGCACGTGCAGCAGCTCGGCTGCCCGGGCCAGGCTGCCCCCCACCCCGAAGTACGCCTCCAGGGTCTTCACCAGCGCGGTGCCCCGCCGGGCGTCGTAGTCCACCACCGGCCCGACGGTGGTGGCGAGGAAC
>NZ_SMKJ01000485.1:0-2957 GCF_004348615.1 Micromonospora sp. KC207 | reverse complement strand
CTCATGCACCGACCCACCGTGGTCAGCCGGCCCACCCGGCTCCGGTGCGGTCGCCGACCACGAGGCGACCAGCGACCGCTCCGCCGCGCCCGCCAGCGGTTCACGCAGGTACCGCCGGTCCGGGTCGGTCACCATGTCCCAGAGCGCGCCCACGAACCAGTCGCGCAGCAGCCGGACCTGCTCGGCCCGGACGGCGTCGGTGTGGAAGTCCAGCGCCAGCAGCACCCGATCGGAGACGGGGTCGCGGACGACACCGATGTTGAGCGGGAAGTTCGTCGGCTCGGCGCGGACCGTGGAGAAGCTGCCGATCTTCCCGTCGAGAATCTCGGTGCCCCGGCCGGAGAGCATCTCGGCCATCACGTGGAAGTGGTTGTAGACGAAGTTGACGTTGACCGGCTGGTCCATGCCGAGCCGGCGTTGCATCTCCGCCATGGGGAAGCGGCGGTGCGGCAACATGTCGCGCTCGGCCGCGAAGACCTCGGCGATCAGGTCGGTCCACCGGCCGTCGGGCAGCGCCAGCCGGAACGGCAGCGTGTTCAGGAACAGCCCCCGCACGTCGTCGCCGCCGCGCTCCTCCGGCCGGCCGTTGGCGGTCACGCCGACCAGCACGTCCGTCGCGCCGGTGGCGTAGCCGACGGTACGCAGGCAGGCCGCGACGAAGAGGGTCTTCAGCGGGGTGCCGCAGCGGTTGGCCAAGTCCCGCAGCGCCGCACAGAGTTCCGGGCTGAGCACCGTCTCCACCGAGCCGTAGCGCTGGCGGGCGTCGGTGGCGTACCACCACTCCCCCAGGAAGCGCTCCTCGCCGGCCAGCTCCGGCACGGGCCCGTCGGGCCAGCGCAGCAGCCGGGTGTCCGGCGGTTCGGCCAGCCGCTCGCGCCAGAACTGTTCGGTCCCGGCCGACGCGAGGGCGGCGCGCTCCAGCTCGACGAAGTCGCGGTACTGCGCGGTCAGCGGCGGGTCGTCCGGCTCGACGCCGTCGCGCAGGCCCAGGTAGACCCGCATGATCTCGCTGAGGGTGGAGTGCAGGCTCCAGCCGTCGAACACGGCGTGGTGCTCGGTCAGCGTCCACTGGAACACGTCGTCCGACCGGCGGTGCACGTACATCCGCAGCAGCGGCGGGCGGTCGTGGTCGAACGGCGTGACCCGCTGGTGCTCCAGGTAGGCCCGGACGATCTCGTCCTGCGTCGCCTCGTCGAGGCCGCGCAGATCCTCGCAGCCGACCGGCAGGACCGCGTCGGCGTGCACGAGCTGGAGCGGCTCGCTGTAGTCGGTGAGGGACAGCGCGGTGCGCAGGATCGGGTGCCGGCGTACGACGTGGGCGACCGCCCGTTCGAAGGCGTCAGCCTCGAACGGCGCCCGCACCTTCATGCTGTCGACGTTGTGGTACGGCAGCCGCTCCAGGTCGCGGGTCATCTCGTAGACCATGCCCACCTGCAACGCCGTCATCGGGTACGCGTCGACGAGCCCGTCCGGCAGGTGGGCCCGGTCGGCGGCGCCGACCAGATCGAACGGCTTGCGTACCGGGGCGTCGGGGACGTCGACGACCGTGCAAGCGGCGGCGAGTTCGGCGATCGTCGGACGGTGGAACAGCTCCTGCAACTCGAAGGTGATGCCGCTGGCGCGGGCCGCGCCGAGCACCCGGATGCTGCGGATCGAGTCGCCGCCCAGGTGGAAGAAGTTGTCGTGCCGGCCCACCTGGACCGGGCCGAGCGCCTCGACCCAGATCTCGGCGAGCCGCCGCTCCACCGGCCCCTGCGGTGCGACGTAGTCGCCGCTGCCCGCGGGGCGGGCCTCCTCGACGGGGTCGGGCAGCCGCCGGTGGTCGGTCTTGCCGCTCGGCGTCAGCGGGATCGCCGCCAGCTCCACGAAACGCGCGGGCACCATGTAGTCGGGCAGCCGGTCCGCGAGCCACTGCCGCAGCTCGGCGGCCGGCGCCGCCGACCCGGCCTCGGGCACCACGTACGCGATGAGCTGCGGGGCGCCCGCGTCGTCCGGCCGGATGGTGACGACCGCGCCGGTGACGCCCGGGAACTGGTGGGCGACGGCCTCGATCTCCGTCAGCTCCACGCGGAAGCCCCGGATCTTGATCTGGCTGTCGGCGCGGCCGGCGTACTCCAGGTTCCCGTCGGGACGCCACCGGGCCAGGTCGCCGCTGCGGTAGAGGCGGGCGCCCGGCTCGCCGCCGGTCGGGTCCGCCACGAAGCGTCCGGCGGTCAGTCCGGGCTGGCCGAGGTAGCCCCGGGCGACCCCCGGCCCCCCGACGTACATCTCGCCGACGACACCGACCGGGCAGGGCCGCAGGTGCCGGTCCAGGACGTGGATCGCCAAGTCCGCCAGGGGGCGGCCGATCTGGGTGAGGGCGCGGGACAGGTCGTCGGGCTCGACCTCCCGGAAGGTGTTGTGCACGGTGGTCTCGGTGATCCCGTACATGTTGACCAGGCGCGGCCGGTCCCAGCCGTGCCGCTGCGCCCACCGGCGCACCGACCCGTGCTCCAGCGCCTCCCCGGCGAAGACGACGTAGCGCAGCCGCAGCGCGTCGTCCTCGCCGGCGAGGCGGGCGTCGGCGGCCTCGAACTGGACGAACGCGGACGGGGTCTGGCTGAACACGGTCACGCCCGCGTCCCGCACGAGGGCGTACAGGTCCTCGGGGCTGCGGGAAACCCAGTAGGGCACCACGACCAGCCGACCACCGGTGCCCAGCGCGCCCCACGTCTCCCATACGCAGACGTCGAACGACGTGCTGTGGAACATCGACCAGACGTCGTCGGGCCCGAAGCTGAACTCCCGGGCCGCCGAGGCGAACAACCGGACCGCGTTGCGGTGGGTCACCGTGACGCCCTTGGGGCGGCCGGTGGAACCCGACGTGTAGATCACATACGCCGCACTGTCCCCCGACACCACCACCGGCGACACCGGAACCTCCACCGGGCCCGGAGCCTCCCCGTCGACCTCCACCA
>NZ_SMKJ01000484.1:0-2963 GCF_004348615.1 Micromonospora sp. KC207 | reverse complement strand
CGTGTGCCCCGGCCGCGCCGAGCGGGTTCAGGGCGGGGAGAAGCTGCCCTGCTGGTTGGGGTGGTTCAGGGTTTGCCGAGCGGGTCGGGCGGGTCGATCGGGGTAGGGTCTGCCGAGCGGTCAGGTCGTCATGCTGGTGAGGAAGTCACCCATGCCCTGGGCCATCGCCATCAGGCCGCCGCCGATCGATTTGCACACCTGCGCCGCCCCGTCCGGCTGGAACGCCACGAAGTAGATCAGGAACGCGACGCCTCCCCAGAGGAACACCTTCTTCACGAACACCGGCACGCTCCCTCCCCAGGGTGCTGGACGTGCCTGGCTTCCCGCCGCCGCTGGCCGCAAACGACGCACCCCCGACCGGCCGCACACGATGCGGCCCGGGGGGAGTGTCAGGAGGCGGCCCCTGCTCTACCGAAGGCGTCGACAGGGGGCCCTTACAAGTAGAGGCCCGTGGAGCCCGTGGCCTCCGCCTCGACCCGCTCGGCGGCCACGGCGTGCACGTCCCGCTCGCGCAGCAGCACGTACCCCCGGCCGTGCAGCTCGACCTCGGAACGGTCGTCGGGATCGAAGAGCACCCGGTCGCCGGAGACGATCGAGCGCACGTGGGGGCCCACTCCGACGGCGGTGGCCCAGGCGAGGCGCTTGCCGACGGCGGCGGTCGCCGGGATCACGATGCCGGCGGTGGAGCGGCGCTCACCCTCACTGCCCTCCATCCGCACCAGCACCCGGTCGTGCAGCAGGCGGATCGGCAGGCCGGAGTCGAGATTCGCATCGGCGGTCACGACGGAACGGTACCGCGTCCGCCCGGAGCGGTCCGCCGGTGGTTACGCGGTCCCGGGCCGGGGGGCAATGTGTGGTGGAACCGCCCTAGGGTGGGAAGGTCGGACGTATCCTGTCCCCCCGTCGTCTGGGCGGGCGGGTTCTGCTGCGGGAGGTGCGCTTGAGCCGCTTCGAGCGGGTACGGGGACGGCTGCGTCGCGCGTACGAGTCGGGACGGGACGCGGTGCGGCGGGCCCGCGCCGACCCGACCGGGCGGGCCGACGTGAGGGGCCGCCGTGCGGTGCCGCCCGGCAGCGTCGACGTGCCGGAGGAGGCCGGCGTGGCCTCGCCGCGCTCGCCCGGGCCGGTGGCACCGCCGTCGGCGGTCGTGGTCGGAGCCGAGCCGCCCGCCGCGATACACAGCTCCACCGCCAGCCGGGACGACGCGGACGTGCCGCACGCGCTGCGCATCGCCGCGGCCTGGTCCTGGCGGCTCATCGTCATCGGCGTCGTGTTCTGGGCGCTGCTGAAGGTCGTCGCCACCATCAGCATCGTGATCATTCCGCTGGCCGTCGCCATGCTGCTCTCGGCGCTGCTCGCCCCGGCCGTGGGCTGGCTGCTGCGGGCGCGTTTCCCCCGCTCGCTGGCGACCGCGGTGGTGCTGGTCGGCGGCCTGGCCGCCGTGGTCGGCACGCTGACGCTGGTGGTGAACGAGTTCATCCAGGGCGTGCCGGAGCTGAGCAAGAAGTCCTCCGAGGGTGTCCGGCAGATCCAGGACTGGCTGAAGACCGGCCCGCTGCACCTGTCCGACAGCCAGCTCGACCGGTACATCGAGGAGGCGCCAACCTGGATCAACAACAACACCGAGCGGTTCACCAGCGGGGCCGTCTCCACGGCGGCGACCTTGGCCGAGGTGCTGACCGGCATCGTGCTGGTGCTCTTCGCCACGTTCTTCTTCCTGCGCGACGGCAACCGGATCTGGCGTTTCCTGGTGCGGCTGCTGCCGGTGGCGGCCCGGTGGAAGGTCGACGACGCCGGCCGGGCGTCCTGGGAGACGCTGGGCGCCTACGTGCGGGCCACCGTGCTGGTCGCGTTCATCGACGCGGTCGGTATCGGCACCTTCCTGGTCATCTTCGACATTCCGTTCGCGTTCCCGCTGGCCGCCCTGGTCTTCCTCGGTGCGTTCATCCCGATCGTCGGTGCCGCCCTCTCCGGTGGGGTCGCGGTGCTGGTGGCGCTGGTCGACAGCGGCCCGGTCACCGCCCTGATCATCCTGGGCGTGGTGATCGGCGTGCAGCAGGTCGAGGGGCACGTGCTCCAGCCGCTGATCATGGGCCGGGCGGTGGCCATCCACCCGCTCGCGGTGATCATCGGGATCGCCGCAGGCGTGGTGCTCGCCGGGATCACCGGCGCGCTGGTCTCGGTGCCGCTGATCGCGGTGCTCAACACGGCCGTCCGGCGGCTCGCCGCGCGTACCGTGCCGGACACCCCGCCGGACGCCGTGGTGGTCGCCTCGCAGGCACCCTGACCGCCCGGCCGCGTCGCAGGCACCCTGCCGGGCCCGGACAGGGGCGGCCCGGCGTCACGACTTGCCGAGTCGCTCCAGGGCCCCACGGGCCACCTCGGGGCGGGTGGTGTACCAGAACGGGGGCAGCGAGCGGCGCAGGAACGGGCCATACCCGCGCGCCGTCTCCAGCCGCGAGTCGAGCACCGCGACCACGCCCCGGTCCCCGGTGGCCCGGATCAGCCGGCCGACGCCCTGGGCCAGCCGCACCGCCGCGATCGGCACGCTGACGGCGGAGAATCCGGAGCCGCCGCCCGCGTCCACGGCGGCGGCGCGGGCCGCCGCGAGCGGCTCGTCCGGCCGGGGGAACGGCAGCCGGTCGATCACCACGAGCTGGCAGGAGTCGCCCGGCACGTCGACCCCCTGCCACAGCGACATCACGCCGAACAGGCAGCTCGACCGCTCCTCGCGGAACCGGCGGACCAGCAGCGGCAGCGCCTCCTCGCCCTGGAGCAGGATCTGCAGGTCGGTCTTCGCGCGCAACAGCTCCGCCGCCTGCTGCGCGGCCCGCCGGGAGGAGAAAAGCCCGAGGGTACGCCCACCGAGCGCCACGACCAGGTCGAGCAGCTCCTCGCCGGCCGCGTCGGGCAGGCCGGAGGCGGCCGGGCGGGGCAGGTGCGCGGCGACGTAGAGGATGCCC
>NZ_SMKJ01000483.1:0-2990 GCF_004348615.1 Micromonospora sp. KC207 | reverse complement strand
GCCGGGGCGGGCTGGGTCAGCTCATCTTCGCCGGCTTCCAGAACAACTTCTACAAGGCCGAGATCATGACCGGCACGCTGCTCTGCGTCCTGCTCGCCCTCGTGCTGGACCTGCTCCTGGCCGGGCTCGGCCGGGCGGTCACCCCGTGGCTGCGCGGGCGGTCCCGATGAACGGCGGGGTCGGCGCGGTCTGGTCGGCCGACGCCGGACCGGTGCGGGGCCGGCCGAGCGTCCAGGACAGGGGTGCCTGGTGAGCAACCCGGTCGGGCAGGCGGTGGTCTGGCTCAACGACCCGCTGAACTGGACCAACCCCGGCGGTGTCCTGGACCGGCTCGGCGAGCACCTCGGCATGTCGGCGGCGGCCGTGCTGCTCGGCTGCCTGGTGGCCTGGCCGGTCGGCCTGTGGCTCGGGCACACCGGCCGGGGCGGCGGACTCGTCGTGCTGGTGTCCAACGTCACCCTGGCGATCCCCACCCTGGCCCTGCTGACCATCCTGCCGCTGACCTTCCTCGGCTTCGGCCGGCCCGCCGTGGTGGTGGCGCTGGCCGTCTTCGCGGTGCCGCCGCTGCTCGCCAACGCGTACACCGGGGTGCGGCAGACCGACCCGGAGGCCCGGGACGCGGCGCGCGGGATGGGGCTGTCGGGCGGGCAGGTGCTGCGCCAGGTGGAGTTGCCGCTGGCGGTGCCGTACCTGGCGGCCGGTTTCCGCACCGCGGCGGTGCAGGTGGTGGCGACTGCCGCGCTGGCCTCGTTCGTCAACGGCGGTGGGCTCGGCCAGATCATCCGGGCCGGCTTCGGCCTGGACATCGCAGCCGGCGGCGGGCAGATCATCGCGGGCGGGCTGCTGGTGGCCGGGCTGGCGATGCTGGTCGAGCTGGTCCTGGCCGTGGTCGAGCGGTTGGTCACCCCACGCCCGCTGCGCCCGGCCCGGCGGCGGGCCGACCGCCGGGCCGCTGACGCCGTCGCCGGGAACTGACCGGCCGGACGTCCCCTCGTACGCCGGATGGTGACGATCCGGTGACGAACCGCGCCTCGGGTTGTCGGTCCCGGCGGGCAGGATGTTGGGTAGAAGATCGCGGGCGACGACACGGCATCGCCCGTCGGACACGCGGCCGGCCCGGGGCCGCGCCGGGACACGGAAGGCGGGCTTGATGCGCGCACGTACACGGCTGGCCATCGGCGCGGTGGGCGCCCTCGCGGCGGCCGGTTTCCTCACCGGCTGCGGGGACGCCGGTTCCTCCGGCACCGAGGCTCCCCAGCAGGGCGCGTCGGGGGCCGGCTGCGCCCCGGTCGCCGGTGACCAGCTGGTCGTCCTCACCGACGACAAGAAGCTCCAGAACGCCGACAACGTCATCCCGGCGGTCAACGCCAAGGTGGCGACCCCGGAGCTGCTCGCGGCGCTGGACAAGGTCTCCGCCGCGCTGGACACGCCGAAGCTGATCGCGCTCAACAAGGCCGTCGACATCGACCGCAAGACCAGCAAGGTCGCCGCCGAGGAGTTCGCCGCGGCCAACAACGTCACCCAGGGCATCGCCAAGGGGGCGGGCGGCGCGATCGTGATCGGTGCCGGCAACTTCACCGAGAGCCAGACCATCGCCGAGCTTTACCGGATCGCGCTCACCGCCGCCGGTTACCAGGTCAAGGTGCAGCAGATCGGCAACCGGGAGCTGTACGAGCCGGCCCTGGAGAAGGGCAAGATCCAGGTCGTCCCGGAGTACGCGGCGACCATGGCCGAGTTCCTCAACACGAAGGCCAACGGCAAGGATGCCCAGCCGGTCTCCTCGCCCGAGCTGGACAAGACGGTCGCCGCCCTCAAGGCCGCCGGCGAGAAGGCCGGCATCGCCTTCGGCGCGCCGTCGGCCGCGCAGGACCAGAACGCGTTCGCCGTCACCAAGGCGTTCGCCGACAAGTACGGGGTGAGCACGCTCACCGACCTGGCGGCCAAGTGCTCCGGCAGCGCGACCGTGCTGGCCGGCCCGCCGGAGTGCCCGCAGCGCCCGAAGTGCCAGGCGGGCCTGGTCGAGGTCTACGACTTCAAGGCCGGTTCGTTCAGCTCGCTGGACACGGGAGGCCCGCAGACCAAGAACGCCCTGAAGACGGGGAGCGCCAGCGTCGGTCTCGTTCTCTCCTCCGACGGGGCGCTCGCGGCCAGTTGACCCACCCGCCGGTCGCCGGCGGCCTCGTGCCGTCGGCGACCGGTGCTGTTCAGGGCGTTCCCAGCAAACGGAACACTCGGTAGGCTGCACATCCATGCCCGCCTCGGTTGCCGTCAGCGACAGGCGAGAGCCCCGACCGCTGTCCGTGATCTTCTGGATCGGCGTGGCGCTCGCTCCCGTCGCGGCGCTGATCCTGCTGGTCGCCGACGGTAACGGGCCGCTGCGCTTCGCCGCCGTGCTCGCGATCCTCGCCGTGGTGTTGATCGGCCTGTCGATCGCGCTGCGCGCCGACGGCGGCGGCCAGGGTGAGGCCGAGGAGTTGCGGGACGAGATGGACCGGCTGCGCCGGGAGTTGCGCGCCGAGATCGTTGCCGCCGCTCAGCGCGGCAACCAGGCGCTCGACGCGTCCCAGCGGGCACAGGACCAGGTGGGGGCGCTGCGTCGCCGGCTCGACGCCGCGGCGGCCGGGATCGCCGCCGACCCCGAGCCGCCGGTTGCGGAGCCGGCGGGCGCGGGCCGGGCCCGGGTCGCGGTCGCCGAGACGTACGACGACGCCGGCCGGCCCCGCGACGCCGACGACGCCCCGGACGGCCGGTTCGCCCCGGCCGCCCATCCCGACGACGCGCCCCTGACCCACAGCCCTCAGCCGACCCCGCGTCACGGCGCGGACCGTCCGGCTCAGCCGGGCGTGTACGGCGTGGACCGTCCGGTTCAGCCCGGCGTGTACGGCGTGGATCGCCCAGCCCAGCCGGGCGTGTACGGCGGCGGGGACCGCCCGGCTCAGCCCGGCGTGTACGGCGCGCCGGCCCGGCCGGCCGAGCACGGCATCCGGGTG
>NZ_SMKJ01000482.1:0-3037 GCF_004348615.1 Micromonospora sp. KC207 | reverse complement strand
CCAGTAAGCCCCCCAGCCCTGCCCCGCCGCGCCGCCGTGCACCACCGTGCGCCCGAGCGCCGCCCAGTCGGTGGGCAGCCGGAACAGCGCCACCGCGAACACCACCAGGGCCAGCCCGGCCAGGCCGAACACCCGCTCCATGAGCTGGAACCGCATCCGCCACAGCACCAGCCAGACCGCCGCCGCGGCGAGCGGCGCCCAGAGCAGGTAGCTCAGCCCGGAGGCCAGTTGCAGGGCCAACCCCACGCCGCCCAACTCGGCGGCGAGGGTCAGCACGGTCACCAGGTAGGAGGCGACCAGGTTGAGCAGCGCCACCCGGGGCCCCAGCCGCTCCCGGACCAGGTCGAACACCGCCCGGCCGCTCACGGCCGCGACCCGTCCGACCATCTCGGCGTACGCGCAGATGGCGACCACCCCGACCAGCACCACCCAGGCGTGCGCCATGCCGAAGCGCGCCCCCGCCTGACTCGCCGCCACCAGGTCGCCGATGTCCACGAACCCGCCGACGGCGGAGAGCACGCCGAGCGTCGCGGCGAGGAGCTTCCTCACCTCGGGTACGGGCCGACGGATGCCATCGTCGCGACGATAACCGGGCAGGATACTTCCTAAGCCCTAAACCGGGCATCCGGCGGCGGATCGGCCGCCCGTGGTGGGTCAGCTCGCGCTGAGGTTCTGCAGACGCACCTGGCCCCGCGAGACCAGCCGCCCCGCGTCGTCGGAGATCTCCACCTGCCACAGCTGCTGGCTGCGGCCCCGGTGCACCGGCGTGCCGACGGCCGTCAGCTCGCCCTCGCGAACCGCGCGCAGGAAGTCCGTCTGGTTCGAAACCCCCACCGCCCGACCCTGTCCGCCCAGCCACAGGGCCCCGCCGATGCTCGCGGCGGTTTCCACCACCGCGCAGTACACCCCGCCGTGCTGGATGCCGTACGGCTGGTGCAGGTCCGGGCGGACCCGCCAGCGGACGACGACCCGGTCGGCGGTCGCCTCGTCGAACTTCAGGCCAAGCAGGGCGATGAAGCCCCCGGTCAATTCGGGCAACTCCACGACGGCTCCTCCTCGAGTGGGAAGGGCCAGCCTAGCCAACCGTGATCAGTGGCAAACCCGGTATCTGCCGGTTCCGGCGATGGGGGAGAATCGGTGACCGTGACCGACAGCAGCCCCCCGCCGACCGGGCGGGACTTTCTGACCGAAGACCTACGGTGGCGAGGCCTCATCCAGGACTCGACCGGCCTCGACGAGCTGCGCACGCTGCTCGACGGCGGAAGCGCCACCTTTTATGTGGGCTTCGATCCGACGGCGGCCAGCCTGCACGTCGGCCACCTGATGCAGGTCACCACGGCCCGCCGGCTCCAGCTCGGCGGGCACCGGCCCCTGCTGCTCGTCGGCGGGGCCACCGGGCAGATCGGCGACCCGAAGGAGAGCGCCGAGCGGACGCTGAACCCGCCCGAGGTGGTGGCCGGTTGGGTCGGTCGTATCCGCGACCAACTCTCGCCCTTCGTCTCGTACACGGGCGAGAACGCGGCGCGGCTGGTCAACAACCTGGACTGGACCGGCGAGATGTCGGTGGTCGAGTTCCTCCGCGACGTCGGCAAGCACTTCCCGGTCAACAAGATGCTGGCACGGGAGGTGGTGAAGGCCCGGCTGGAGACCGGCATCAGCTTCACGGAGTTCAGCTACCAGCTGCTCCAGGCGAACGACTTCTACGAGCTGCACCGCCGGCACGGCTGCCAGCTCCAGTTCGGCGGCTCCGACCAGTGGGGCAACATCACCGCCGGGGTGGACTACGTCCGCCGGCGGGGGGCCGGGCCCGTGCAGGCGTTCGTGACGCCACTGGTGACCAAGGCCGACGGCACGAAGTTCGGCAAGACCGAGGGCGGCGCGGTCTGGCTCGACCCCGAGCTGACCAGCCCGTACGCGTTCTACCAGTTCTGGCTCAACGCCGACGACCGCGACGTGGTCCGCTACCTGCGCTACTTCAGCTTCCGCTCCCGCGACGAGATCGAGCGGCTGGAGAAGGAGACCGCGGAGCGGCCGGCGGCCCGACTCGCCCAGCGGGCCCTCGCCGAGGAGCTGACCACCCTCGTGCACGGCGAGCGGGAGATGGCTCAGGCGGTCGCCGCCAGCCAGGCCCTCTTCGGCCGGGGGTCGCTGGACGACCTCACCCCGGAGACGCTGCGGGCGGCCCTGACCGAGGCCGGGCTGGTGCACCTCGACGAGTTGCCCGACGTCGCCGGGCTGCTCCGGGAGTCGGGTCTGGTGCCGAGCGCGAAGGAGGCCCGGCGGGTCATCGCCGAGGGCGGCGCGTACGTCAACAACAACCGGATCACCGAGGTGGACGCGAGGCCGACGCCGGAGGACCTGCTGCACGGCCGGTACCTGGTCCTGCGTCGCGGCAAGAAGTCGTTCGCCGGCGTCGAGCTGCGTCAATAGCGGTGCGTCGGGAGTGTGACGCGGGACGCCCCCGGCGGATTTGACGACCGATCCGCCGGAGGCGTAGCTTTCTCTCTGCGAGCGCGGAACGGGCGAAACGGGGCGGAAGTCCCAAGGCCGGAGCGCGGAATAGAGCACCGGGTCTCGGGGTTGACACTCACAGTGAGCCGGGCCGGGCGGTGCCCCGGATCTGCCGGAGGGCGGATTTGGCGAGGCGCGACTGACCGGGTAGTGTTTGACGCTGGCAGGGAACCGGGCGAGCTGCGGGAAACCGCGGCGGCCGGCCTGCCGGAAGCCACGAGTGAGCCGGTGCGAGCCGGCAAATGTGTGGTGCCCGCAATTCGGGTGGAAGCGGTCGGATCGGGATGTTCCGGTTTGACAGTGCGGAAACCGGAGGGTAACGTAGTAAAAGTGCCCGGTGCGAGAGTGTGGCGGGTGTAGGGTTTGTGGATGCCCCGGACGGGGCCCTCGTGTTGGGGGTTTCGGATGGTGTGTGGTTGTTCTTTGAGAACTCAACAGGGTGCTTGATAAGCCAGTGCCAATTAGTTTTATGACCCCGTGCTGGCCGAGCTTTTGCTTGGTTGGTGGGGATTCCTTTGGCAACACT
>NZ_SMKJ01000481.1:0-3049 GCF_004348615.1 Micromonospora sp. KC207 | reverse complement strand
GACTCATGACCCCATCCTGGGCCGTCACGACGTCTACAGCAGTATTCAACGCTTCTCGATCCTGAACTCGCCCTGTCCGGCGGACTTGCTATGAACCGCTGGCCTCAACTCACCCTGACAGACAGGGGCACCCCACACCATAGTGAGGTGAACTCCGCTGAAGGCCACCGTACGAGCCCGAAGATGGCGCTGACCACTCACTCCGACAACAGCGACAAACCATGATCGCCGCAGATGCCAACACTGACGAGCGGCTTGCTTACCTGCTCGACGGCATCTTCTCTGTTGCAGAAGAGTGGCACGACCTGCCAGTGTGGCTGCACCAGCTTGCCGAGGGGAGCGGCGTTGACCTCGACGAAATGCCTGGGGCGAGTCTGCGGTGGGCCCTCGGCTACTTCCTCGACGAGACAACACGGCAGGGCCGGGCAGAGGTGCAGTTGTCCTGGAAGACCGGGTCCGACGCCGCCACTGCACCTCCACACCGCAGCCCTACCGGGGAGAAGATGCTCGACCAGTGGGAGCGGCTGGCCGCACTCGTCACACACCCGGCCGCCGCCGCCCGACTACGTGATCTGTTGACACAGGGCGGCCGCAAAGTTCCGCACCAATCGGCGTCCGCAATCAGCCATTACCTCCAGCATGTTCGCCAGCCGCAGGCAACGATCTCTCTGGCAAGTGGCGCCGAGGTCACCCGCCGGTGGTCGCAACATGCCGTGGACCTGTCGCTGGGGCGCGCTCTGACGCTCCTCCCGATTGCCAAGGCAACCCCTGCCGGACGACCGGCAGCCGACCAGGCTCTGCGGACCGGCCTGGATACTGCGGCAGCCGCCATTCGCTCACCGCACTCTCAGGCGGGTACGGCGATGAGCATGCTGCGCCTGCTGACCGGCAACCGAAATCACCTTGCCCTCGCCGATCGCGACGAACTGTTGGCAATGACCGACGAAGCAGCCGCCAGGTATTCGGACCTTGACCATGTCATCGATGAACTGGCAGAGCTGCAGATTCAACTCGACCCCGGCCGCCGGGAGGCCGCCCGCCGAATGCAGGTTCAAGTCCGGCTGAACGCCGCCGCAGCACTGGCACCGATGATCCAGATGCTGCGCCTTGAGGAAGCTGCCGGCCTCGCCCGGGATTACCACCTGGTCGATCTGCGGGCCGAAGCGGTACGGCGCATGCAGCAGCTCTCCAACGCCGACTTCGGATTCGAAGCCGTCACATCCGAGGCTACTGTCCCCGGAGAAATCCGCGACCGCCAAGTACGAATGGCCAGTGACGGCGCCAACTGGCGGCAGGCACTCGCCAATTGGTTGAACACCCCATCGCCGTCGGGAAGCCGCTCCGCTAACGAACAAGACGTCCGGGTACTCACCCACCGCAGCTTCGCAAGGACATTGAGATCCCACCACTTCGGCGCCGGACAGCTCCCGCGGTGGCACGCCATTACTGAGGCAGAAAAGGACGCGGCCGACCTCGCCTGGTTTGAGAGCCTGCATTGCGCAGTCAACGGCGAGATCCTCGCTGAGGCCCTCGACCGCATCGTCCGATACCATGGTGTCCCAGAGGAGCGGGAGCTCACGCTGTTCCTCTCCGAGAATGGCGCTGATGCCGACCTGGCTGCGGCCCTGGCCCGTGCATTGCGCCGATATTGGGCAGGCGACCTAGAGGGCGCACTGCACACCTCGGCCGTCCGGGTTGAAGCCGCCGCCCGTAACGTTGTTCTCCTACTCGATGAACCCGCCTTCACCGTGGCCAACAACGATACCCAAGGCCGATTCGTCGGGCTGGATCAACTCCTGGACATTCTTCTCCGCCACGACTTCGACGAGGACTGGGATCGCTACTTACGAACCCTGCTCCTCGGCCCGACCGGGCAGAATCTGCGTCACGCCGTCGCCCATGGCCTGCTTCTCACTCCACCCACCGCTGCGACGGCTGCGCTAAGAGCGTGTCTCAGGTGGCGGTCGGCTGACCTTGGTGGTAGATCACTTCTACGTGGACGATCGGTTGATCTCTGAGTGGGTGCCTGACGAGTTGTGGAGCTTGGCCAGCCCGTTGATTCCGCCGCCGCCTCGACGTCCGCAGGGCGGGGGTACAGCCCCGATCGAGGCGCGGGCTGTGTTCGCCGCGATCGTGTACGTGTTGACCACTGGCTGCGCCTGGCGGCACCTGCCACCCGGGTTCGGAGTCTCCAAGGCCACCGCGCACCGCCGGTTCGTCGCCTGGACCCGGGCCGGGCTGTGGCGCAGGCTGCATGTCGCCGCCCTGGACCAGCTCGGCGCCAAGGGGTTGATCGACTGGTCCCGGGCCACCGCCGACGCGGCGTCGGTGCGGGCGAAAAGGGGGGCGACCTGACCGGACCGAGCCCGGTCGACCGAGGCAAGCCCGGCAGCAAGATCCACGCCCTGTCCGACCGCAACGGGTTGCCTCTGTCCGTCGGCGTGTCCGCCGCGAACACCCACGACAGCCGCTGCCTGGAGTCCCTGGTCCAGGCCGTCCCCGCCACGACGCGGACCACGCCGCCGGCGCCCCGACAAGCTGCACGCCGACAAGGGCTACGACTACCCCCACCTGCGCCGCATGCTCCGTGCCCGCGGCATCCGACCCCGCATCGCCCGTCGCGGCATCGAGTCGCCGAACCGTCTCGGCCGGCACCGCTGGGTGATCGAGAGGACGTTCGCCTGGTTCACCGGCTACCGCCGGCTGACCATCCGCTACGAACGCTCGGCCAGCCTCTACTGCGCGTTCGTCACCCTCGCCGCCGCCCTCACCTGCCACAAGCGCTACCTCAAACTCACCACCTGAGACACGCTCTAACTGGACGTTTGCTTCACCTTCGTGCCAGTAGTGGCTGATTCGCCACTCGACCTCGGCAGCATGAGATGTCCGGCTCTCCCCAGAAAGAGCGCATCTCGTGGACGTGAACCCGACCGGAATCAGAGCATTTCACCCCGGGATCGTGTCTGGTTCACTTTCACCCCGGCATCGACGGACATCACGTCCGCCGAGCCGATGCCCCAACGACATACGCCTTCACCATGACCGAACG
>NZ_SMKJ01000480.1:0-3073 GCF_004348615.1 Micromonospora sp. KC207 | reverse complement strand
CCCCCGTGGACGCGGATCTGGTGGTCAGCATGGACGGTGTCGGCGTACGCCGGTCCGGCACCGCGCTGCTGCACAACGTGGACTGGCGGGTCGAGCTGGACGAACGCTGGGTCGTGCTGGGCCCCAACGGAGCCGGGAAGACGACCCTGCTGAGCCTGGCCGCCGGCCGACTGCATCCGACCACCGGCGTCGCCCACGTGCTCGGCGAACGGATCGGCCGGACCGACGTCAACGAGCTGCGCACGCGCATCGGCCTGTCCACCGCAGCCCTCGCCGAGTGGCTGCCCGGCGACGAGCGGGTCGCCGACGTGGTGATCACCGCTGCCTGGTCCGTGGTCGGGCGCTGGCGGGAGAGCTACGACCGCAGCGACGAGGCCCGCGCCCGCGCCCTGCTCGACCAGCTCGGCATCGGACACCTCGCCGACCGGGCCTACGGCACGCTGTCCGAGGGGGAACGCAAGCGGGTGCAGATCGCCCGCGCGCTGATGACCGATCCCGAGCTGCTGCTGCTCGACGAGCCCGCCGCCGGGCTCGACCTGGGTGGGCGGGAGGACCTGGTGGCCCGGCTGGCCGAGCTGGCGTACGACCCGGACGCCCCGGCGCTGGTCCTGATCACCCACCACGTCGAGGAGATCCCGCCCGGGTTCACCCACGCGTTGCTGCTGCGCGAGGGCACGGTGGTGGCCCAGGGGCTGCTCGGTGACGCCCTCACCGCCGACAATCTCTCCAAGACCTTCGGCCTGCCGCTGACGGTCGAGCGCCACGGCGACCGCTGGACGGCCCGCGCAGCCTGAGGCCCGAGTCCCCGAGGCCGGAGCAAGGGAGGCAAACCGTGCAGCAGACCCGGGTCGTCGTCGTGGGCAGCGCCAACATGGACCTGGTGGCCACCGCCGGGGGCCTGCCCCGCCCCGGTGAGACGGTGCTCGGCAGCGACTTCGTCATGGTCCCGGGCGGCAAGGGAGCCAACCAGGCCGTCGCCGCCACGCGGGCCGGCGCGTCCTGCGCCTTCCTCGGCGCGATCGGCTCCGACGCGTTCGGGGTGACCCTGCGGGCCCGGATAACGGCGGCGGGCGTAGACACCGGTCACCTCCGGGTGGTGTACGGGGCGTCCGGCGTCGCCCTGGTGATGGTCAGCGCCGACGGCGAGAACGCGATTCTGGTCACCCCCGGCGCGAACGCCGCGTTCACCGGCCTCACCGAGGACGAGCTGGCCGCCGTACGCGACGCGGACGTGCTGGTCGCCCAGCTGGAGATCCCGGTCGAGACGGTGACCGAGGCGGCGCTGGCCGCCCGCACCGCCGGCACTCGGGTGATCCTCAACGCCGCGCCGGCGCGGCACGTGCCGGCCGAGTTGCTCGACGCCGTGGACCTGCTGGTGGTCAACGAGAACGAGGCGCGGACGCTCACCGGGGGCGGGCGAAACGATCCGGGGGCGCTGCTCGCGCTCGTGCCCCGCGCGGTGCTGACCCTCGGCGGCGAGGGCGCCTGGTATGTCGAGCGTGACGTCGAGCCGGTGTACGTTCCGGCGGTGAAAGTCGACGTGGTCGACTCGACCGCCGCCGGGGACGCGTTCACGGCCGCTCTCGCGGTGGCCTGGGGCGAGGGGCGGGACCTGAGGGCCGCGGTGCACTGGGCGGCGGCGGCCGGAGCGGCCTGCGTGCGCCGACTCGGCGCGTCCGTGGCCCTGCCCAGCCGGGCCGAGATCGACCAGCTCTACGCCCCGCCCGCCTGAGTCACTCGTCGGTCAGCTTCTCGCCCCGGCGGCGGAGCATGCCGAGGCCGGGGATGCCGGCCACGGCGAGCTTCAAGTCCCGGGTGACGTCGAGCAAATCGTGCAGGTCGGGGCCGACCCGGTCCAGCGTCGCCAGGATCGGCAGGACGTCGGCGGTCAGGTGCTCCTTGAGCCTGGGCAGCTCGTCGATGAGGCGGATCGCCGCGGTCACCTCCTCGTGGCTGAGCTGCTCGACGAACCGGGTGGCCATCGGCGCGCCCCGGCGCAGCGCCGGCTCGTACGCGGCGAGCAGTTCGGCTGCGGTGCCGGCCGCCCCGCCGGCGGCGGTCACGGTGTCGCTGGCGGCGGTCACGGCTTCGGCGGCGCGGTGGGCCACCGCGCCGGCCTCGCCGACCACCGCGGCCGCCGCGGTGGCGACCTCGGTGGCGCTGTCGAGCACCCGGTCGGTCCGGTCCAGGGTCTCCTCGATCCGGTCGACCACCGCGTGGATCCGGGCCAGCAGCGCCTCCACCCCGTCGAGCACTGCGAACGCGCGGGCCGGGACGGCGGCGAACGACGCGGCCGAGCCGAGTGCCTGGTCGAGGGCGGACCGGGTGAGGCCGACGACGGCGGACGGTCGGGGGAGGGGAATCACCATGCCTCCCAGTGTGCGTCGGGCGGGCCAGGACCGCCCTGTCAGCCCCGGTCCCCCTGCTGTTCGACGGCGCGCTGCACGGCGCGGTAGATCTGCCCGAAGCGCAGCGCGTCGGGCGTGCTCAGCAGCATCACCTCGCGGCCGTGGTGCTGTACCCACAGCTCGTTGACCCGGTTGCCCCGCTCGTACGAGCGGTCGAGCCAGCCGAGCGGCACCTCCAGGAACGGCACCAGGGCCAGCGCGCCGATGGCGCAGGCGGCCAGGACGATCAGGGCCAGCGTCCAGTTGCCCCGGTCCTGCGCCGACCAGGCGAGCGACACCACGCAGATCAGCGCCACCAGCGGTGGTAGCGACAGCAGGAGCACCAGCACGCCCCGGCCGATCACCCGGCCACGCACGGCGAGGGTGGTCGGCCCGCGCGCGTGCCAGACGTACGTGACGTCGGCGAGCGTAATGGTGTGGCCGCTCACCCGGATCGACTCGGAGGTGACCTGCACCGCGTCGTCCTGGTAATAGATGGCCATCACCAAGCCTAACCGGCGGCGGCCGTCCGCCGCCTCCGCGTACGAAGCAATCTCCAATTCCGGGTGTGGTCTTCGTTGCGGGTGCGGCCGGTCGCCAGGGTCAACTGCGGCAGCTTCCCCGGCGGTCGGTGGGTCCGTGGCCTTTGGAGCTGCCCCGTCTGTGCGCCCGCCCCCGTGTTTGCG
>NZ_SMKJ01000047.1:0-30743 GCF_004348615.1 Micromonospora sp. KC207 | reverse complement strand
GGTCAGGGTGGGGCCGGGCGTCGGGATGCCCGCGGAGGGCACGCCGGGCGATCGCGTCGACAGCGCCTCGAGCAGGTCACGGTGCACCGCGTCGAGTTCGGCGCCCAAGCGGGCGGCGGTGGCGGGATCGTCGATCGCCGGGAGGTCGCCGCGCGCCCGGTCCACCAGCTGCCGAGCATTGTCGAGCTGACCTGAGTCGACGGCGGCGCGGGCGCGGACGAGGCTGTCCTCGACGCTGCGTACCTCGGCCTGCCCCGGATGCAACACGCGGGTCAGCGACCACAGCGGGCTGCCCGGCCCGGCCGTACGGCTGGCCACGCCCAGCCCGATGGCGAGGGCGGCGAGGGCGACCACGGCTGCGGCGACCCGCAGGAACCGGCCCCCGAGCCGCGCCGGCGTGGCCGCGGGCGTGGCGGCCCACGGATCGACGGCGGGCGGGGTCTCCTGCGGATCAGCGCCGAGATCGGCGTGCCAGGCAGCCAGCATCGAGGCGAGGTCGTCGCCGGCCGGGACCGGCTCGCCGCGGCCGAGCGCGTCGAGCAGCCGGTCGTCCCGGGCGATCGTCGCCAGGTCCAGCTCCTCGCCGCCGTCGGGCCTGTGCTCCCTCATGCCGCCACCTCGCCGAGTGTGTCGCCTGCCAGCGTACGGAGGCGGGCGAGCGCCCGGGACTGGGCCACCCGGACCGCGGCCGCGGTCATGCCCACGATAGTGCCCACCTCCTCGGCGGACAGGCCGACCGCCACCCGCAGGACGACGATCTCCCGTTGCGCCTCCGGCAGGCGGTTGAGCAGCACCGTCAGTCGGCGGGCGAGGTCGGTGGCGACGGCTCGCTGCTCCGGCCCCGGCTGCGTGTCCGGTGTCTCCAGCGGCGGTTCGGCGGCGGAGACGGTGGCGGCACGTACCGCCGCCCGCTGCGCGTCGGCCACCTTGTGCCCGGCGATTGCGTAGACGAACGCCGAGAACGGCGTGCCCTGGTCGCGGTATCGCGGCAGGGCGCGAAGCACCGCGAGGCAGATCTCCTGGGCGACGTCGTCCGCGGTGGTGTACCCGCCGCCGATGCGACCCAGCCGCGCCCGGCTGTAACGCACGAGCCCGGGCCGGACCTCGGCGAGCAGGGCCGCGAGGGCCGTCTGGTCGCCGCGGGCGGCCCGGTGCACGAGCTCGGGCTCGGTCGTGGGGGTCATCGCGTCGGGGGCACCTTCGTTACCAGCGGATTACGGGGGCACGGTATCGAGCCCTGCCCTTTTTGCATAGCTCACGGTCGGTGCGCGGCCATCACCCAAAGTAGTTGTTGCGCCCGAGCGGGCCGCCGCGATGTCCCAGTAGCGAGAGGGGAGGGGCGCGTGGGCGTCGAGGTGGCGGTGCGCGGGCTGACCAAGTCCTTCGGTGGCCAGCCGGTCTGGTCCGACATCAGCCTGACCCTGCCGGCTGGTGAGATCTCGGTGCTGCTCGGCCCCTCCGGCACCGGCAAGTCGGTGTTCCTCAAGACCCTGGTCGGGCTGCTGCGGCCGGACCGGGGTGAGATCTGGATCGAGGACAAGAATCTTGCCGCGCTCTCCGAGCGTGGCCTCTACGAGGTCCGCAAGCTGTTCGGCGTGCTGTTTCAGGACGGCGCGCTGTTCGGTTCGATGACCATCTACGACAACGTCGCCTTCCCGTTGCGTGAGCACACCCGCAAGACCGAGGCCGAGATCCGGACGGTGGTCGACGAGAAGCTGGACATGGTCGGGCTGACCGGCGCCGAGCGGAAACTGCCGGGTGAGATATCGGGCGGCATGCGTAAACGTGCCGGGCTCGCCCGGGCGCTCGTCCTCGACCCGCGGATCATCCTGTTCGACGAGCCGGACTCCGGACTCGACCCGGTGCGCACCGCGTACCTCAACCAGCTCATCATCGACCTCAACCAGCGCACCGAGGCGACGTTCCTGATCGTCACGCACGACATCAACACCGCCCGGACCGTGCCGGACAACATCGGGCTGATCTACCACGGGCACCTGGCCATGTTCGGGCCCAGGGAGATGCTGTTGTCCAGCACCGAGCCGGTCGTGCGGCAGTTCCTCAACGCCCAGCGGATCGGACCGATCGGGATGGCCGAGGAGAAGGACGCCGAGGAGTTGCAGGCCGAGGCGCAGGCCGGAGCGGAGCTGCCGCCGCTGCCGCCCATCCCGCCGCAGTTGCGGCCCACCGACGGTCTGCCCCGTCGCGCCGAGCGACCCGCCGGGCAGTGGTGCCGGGAACACGGCATCATGTCACCGCCCGGTTCCTTCACGAGCACGCCGGCCGCCGGACGTCCCACCGGGGAGATCCCGGTGCAGCCTCGCCGAGATGGTTCCGGATGAGCGACACCCGAGCCCCCGTCCGCGAGGTGGGCCAGTTCCTCGCGTTCTGCCTGGACACCCTGCGCGGGCTCGGGCGGCGGCCGGTGCAGGTCCGTGAGTTCGTCCAGCAGGCGTGGTTCATCAGCTCGGTCTCGATCCTGCCGGCCGCGCTGGTGGCGATCCCGTTCGGCGCGGTCATCGCGTTGCAGCTCGGCTCGCTGGTGCGGCAGCTCGGCGCGCAGTCGTTCACCGGGGCGGCCTCGGTGCTCGCCGTTGTCCGCGAGGCCGGGCCGATCGTGACCGCCCTGATCATCGCCGGCGCGGGCGGCTCGGCGATCTGCGCGGACCTCGGTGCCCGGAAAATCCGCGAGGAGCTGGACGCGATGCGGGTGCTGGGCATCGATCCCGTCCAGCGACTCGTGGTGCCCCGGGTGCTCGCCTCGATGCTGGTGGCGGTCCTGCTCAACGGTCTGGTCAGCGTCGTCGGCGTCGCCGGCGGATACCTGTTCAACGTGGTCATGCAGGGCGGCACCCCCGGCGCGTACCTGGCCAGCTTCCAGGCCCTCGGGCAACTGCCCGACCTGGTGGTCGGTGAGATCAAGGCGCTGTTGTTCGGTGCCACCGCCGGGCTCGTCGCCTCGTACAAGGGGATGACCGCCCGGGGCGGCCCGAAGGGCGTCGGCGACGCGGTCAACCAGAGCGTGGTGATCACGTTCATGCTGCTGTTCGCGCTGAACTTCGTCGTCACCGCCGTGTACTTCCAGGTCGTACCGCAGAAGGGGACGTGACGTGCCGCTGCTGCGACAACTCGACGACCTCGGCGGCCAGCTCGCGTTCTACCTGCGGGCGTTCGCCTGGGCGCCGCGCACGGTCCGCCGCTACCGGCGGGAGGTGGTGCGGCTGCTGGCCGAGGTCAGCTTCGGCACGGGCGCCCTCGCGGTGCTCGGCGGCACCGTCGGCGTCATCTGCTTCCTGACCTTCTTCACCGGCACCGAGGTCGGCCTACAGGGCTACCAGGCGCTGAACCAGATCGGCAGCAGCGCGTTCACCGGCTTCATCTCGGCGTACTTCAACACCCGGGAGATCTCGCCGCTGGTGGCCGCGTTGGCGCTGTCGGCCACCGTCGGCTGTGGGTTCACCGCACAGCTCGGTGCGATGCGCATCTCCGAGGAGGTGGACGCCCTGGAGGTGATGGCCGTGCCATCGCTACCGTTCCTGGTCACCACCCGGATGATCGCCGGGTTCATCGCGGTGATCCCGCTGTACGTGATCGGCCTGCTCTCCAGCTACCTGGCCACCCGCACCATCGCCGTCGGCTACTTCGGGCAGTCGGCCGGCACCTACGACTACTACTTCCACCTCTTCCTGCCGCCCGGCGACGTTCTCTGGTCCTTCGGCAAGGTGCTGGTCTTCAGCCTGATCGTGGTGCTCGTCCACTGCTACTACGGCTACACCGCCAGCGGCGGGCCCGCGGGCGTCGGCGTCGCGGTCGGGCGGGCCGTCCGGCTGGCCATCGTGGCCGTCAACATCGTCGACTTCTTCCTGTCGCTGGCCATCTGGGGAGCGACCACCACCGTCCGGATCGCGGGGTGACATGAAAAATCGGGTCCTCGGTGTCGTCTTCATCGTCGTGCTGACCGCGGCGCTGACCGCCTCCGTGCTGCAGTACCAACGGGCGTTCACCCCGGTCGCCTGGGTCACCCTGCACGCCGACCGCGCCGGGCTGCAGCTCAGCGACGGCGCCGACGTCAAGGTACGCGGCGTGCGCGTCGGCGACGTCCGTTCGGTGCGCAGCGACGGTGCCGGGGTCGTCCTCCGGCTCGCCATCGACCCGGCGTCGACCGCCCGGATCCCCGCCGACACGACCGCCCAGCTGCTACCCAAGACGCTCTTCGGCGAACGCTACGTCGAGCTCGTCCCGCCGCCGGCCAGCACCGCCGGGCCGATCCGCGACGGCGCCGTGATCACTCAGGACCGCAGCCGCACCGCCGTCGAGCTGGAACGGGTACTCGACGAGGCGCTGCCCCTGCTACAGGCCATCCGCCCCGATCAGCTGGCCACCACGCTGGCCGCCCTGGCGACCGCCCTGGAAGGGCGGGGCGACCAGCTCGGCGCGAACCTGGCCGCACTCGACGCGTACCTCAAGCAACTCAACCCGGCGATGCCGGCGATCGCCGAGGACATCCGCACGCTGGCGATAGTGCTGGACAGCTACGACGCGGCGCTGCCCGACCTGCTGGCGTTGCTGCGCGACGTCACGGTCACCGCCCGCACCGTCGCCGACCAGCGCACCCAACTGGCGGCGTTCCTCGCCACGACCACCGGAGCGGCCGACGTCACCCGGGGTTTCCTCGACCGGCACGGCGACCAGCTCATCCGGCTGGGCGCGGTGAGCCGGCCGGTGCTCGAACTGCTCGCCGCCTACGCTCCCGAGTACCCGTGCCTGATGAGCGGCCTGGTCGCCCTGCAACCCCGGGTGGAGGAGGTGTTTGCCGGCGGCCGGATGCACATCACGCTGGAGGTCACCCGCGACGGCGGCAGGTACGAGCGGGGCCGCGACGAGCCGGTCTACGGCGCCGACGACGGGCCGAACTGCCGTGGCCTCCCCCGGCCCGCCGGACCGGCCCCGGAGGTTCCGGTCGACGACGGCTACGACTACTCCGGCGAGCGTCACCGCCCGAGGCTGCCCGTCGGCGTGCCGGCCGCGCCCGCCGGCGCCTCCCCGGAGATGGGCCGGGCCGCCACCAGCGAGGAACGGGCCCTGGTCAAACCCCTCGTGGGTGCCCTCACCGGCACCCCGCCGGCGGAGGTGCCCGACATCGCGGTGCTGCTGTGGGGGCCGCTGCTGCGCGGCGCGGTGGTGCACGCGCGATGAGCCAGAAGACGATCGCGCCGCTGGTCAAGCTGGCCATCTTCGCCGCCGTGACGCTGCTGCTGACCGGGCTGCTCGCGCAGACCCTCGGCGCCTTTCCCGCCGGCGGTGTCACCTACCGGGCCCGGTTCACCGACGTCACCGGGCTGCTGCCCGGCGACGACGTGCGCATCGCCGGGGTGCGGGTCGGCCGGGTCAGCGACATCCGGGTGGTCGACAACACGGTCGCCGAGGTGGCCTTCACCGTCCGCGACGAGGTGCCCCTGGTCACCAGCGTCCGCGCCAAGATCCGCTACCGGAACCTCGTCGGCCAGCGCTACCTGGCGCTGAGCGAGGGACCGGGAGACCGGCGCCCGCTGCGGCCGGACGGGCTCATTCCGGTCGGCCAGACCACCCCGGCGCTGGACCTGACCGCGCTGTTCAACGGATTCCGGCCACTGTTCGCCGCGCTCGACCCGAACGACGTCAACAAGCTCGCCTACGAGATCATCCAGGTGCTCCAGGGTGAGGGCGGCACGGTCAGCAGCCTGCTGAGCCGCACGGCGTCGCTGACCAACACCCTCGCCGACCGGGACGCCGTCATCGGCCGGGTGATCACCAACCTCAACGACGTCCTGGCGACCCTGGCCACGCGCGACCGTGACCTCGACCGGACGATCCGGCAGTTGCAGGAGTTCGTCTCCGGGCTGGCCGCCGACCGGAAGGCCATCGGCCAGGCGCTGGTCAACATCGGCGACCTCACCGCCGCGACCTCGTCACTGCTGGCGGAGGTGCGGCCGCCACTGGCCGCGGACGTGCGGGCCCTGGACCAGCTCGCCGGCACCCTCGACCGCAACTCGGCGGTCATCGAGGGCACCCTCGGCCGGCTACCGCAGCGGTACGAGGCGCTGACCCGGGTCGCCTCCTACGGATCCTGGTTCAACTTCTACCTCTGCGACTTCGACGGCCAGGTGACGGCCGCCGGCCAGACGCTCAACCCCGTGACGTTCAGCGCACCGGCCGCACGATGCGCCGGCGGAGGCAGCCGATGAAACCGTTCAGCGAACGCAATCCCGTGGTCACCGGCGCCGTCGGGCTGACCGTGATCGTCGCCGTGCTGCTCGGCGCCTTTCAGCTCGACCGGCTCGCGGGGCTGACCGGTCGCGCGTACCAGGCTGCCTTCCACGACGCCAGCGGCCTGGCCGTCGGCAACGAGGTGCGGGTCGCCGGCGTACGGGTCGGCAAGGTGACCACCGTGGAACTCGCCCGCGACGGCGGCACGTTCGTGCGGGTCCGCTTCCGGATCGACGACGATGGCGTACGCCTCGGCGACCAGACCGGTGCGACCATCCGGATCAAAACCGTGCTCGGCCAGAAGTATCTCGCCCTTTCTCCCTCCGGCGGGGGACGGCTGCCCGAGGGCGCGCTGATCCCACTGGAGCGCACCGCCGCCCCGTTCGACGTGTTGCAGGCCGTCACCGGGCTCGCCGACACCCTCGACCGGGTCGACACCAAGCAGCTCGCCGCCGCGTTCGCCACCCTGTCCGAGACGTTCGCCGACACCCCGGCCAGCGTCGGCCCCGCGCTGGACGGGCTGTCCCGGCTGTCCCGGACCGTCGCCGAGCGCGACGCCGAACTGCGGTCCCTGCTGGCCCGGGCCCGGAAGGTCACCGAGGTGCTCGCCACCCGCGACGAGGAGTTCCGCAGGCTGGTCACCGACGGCGAGGCGCTGCTGGCCGAGGTGAGCCGCCGCCGGGACGCCATCCACAAGCTGCTCATCGGCACCAGCGACCTCGCCACCCAGCTGTCCGGCCTGGTCGCTGACAACCGCACCACGCTCACCCCTGCCCTGAACAAGCTGCGTGAGGTGATCGCCGTGTTGCAACGCAACCGGGACGACCTGGAGCTGACCATCGAACGGATGGCGCCGTTCGTGACCGCGTTCGCCAACGTGGTCGGCAACGGCCGGTGGTTCGACTCGTACGTGCACGGGATGGTGCAGCCGTTCCAGCCAACGACGGGAGGACGATGATGCCCGGCCGGATCCTGCGGTGGCGGCGTCCGATCGCCGCCGCGACCGTCCTGCTGACCGCCGTCGCCGCCACGGTGGTGGTCCTCCGCCCCGAGACCCCGCAACGGCAGCTGGTCGCCCACTTCACCCGCGCCGTCGGCGTGTACCCCGGATCCGACGTGCGGGTGCTCGGCGTCCGCGTCGGGGAGGTGACCGCCGTGACGCCGCAGGGCGCCACCGTGCGGGTCACCATGCGCTACGACCCGGAGGTGGGCGTGCCCGCCGACGCGCAGGCGCTGATCGTTCCGCCCAGCGTGGTCAGCGACCGGTACGTGCAGCTGGCCCCCGCGTACTCCGGCGGGCCGGCGCTGGCCGACGGAGCGGAGATCCCGGTCTCCCGGACCGCCGCTCCGATGGAGATCGACGACATCTACCGGGCGTTGGACGAGTTCAACCGCGCGCTCGGGCCGAAGGGGGCCAACGCCGACGGCGCCCTGTCCGACCTGGTCGCCACGGGACGAGCCAACCTTGAGGGCAACGGCGAGAATCTTCGCGACGCCCTCGCCGGGCTGTCCCGGGCGCTCGCCACCGTCGCCGACGGCCGGCAGGACCTGTTCGGTTCGGTCGCCAACCTGCAACGGTTCACCACCACCCTGGCCCGCAGTGACCAGCAGGTCCGCGCGTTCAACCAGCAACTGGCCGACGTGGCGCAGCAGCTCGCCGGCGAGGGCGACGAACTGACCGCCGCGTTGCGCAACCTCTCGGTCGCCCTGGCCGACGTCACCGCGTTCGTGCGCCAGAACCGCGAGGTGCTCACCGCCGACGTCGCGGCGCTCGCCGACATCACCGGGGTGCTGGTCCGCCAGCAGCGGGCGGTCATCGAGATCCTCGACGTCGCGCCGCTGACCGTGAGCAACCTCGCCCTGGCCTACAACCCCCGCTCCGGCACGCTCGACACCCGAAACAACGCGACCGGCCCGTACGACCCGGCCGGGTTCGTCTGCTCTCTGATGGTCGACCAGCTGCCGGCGACACGGGTGCCCGAGACGTGCCGCGCGCTCGCGCAGACCCTGCACGCACGTGGCCTGCCCATGACCGACCAGCTGCGTAGGCTGCTCAAGCTGCCGCCCGGCACCCCGGCGACCGGTCCGGTCCCACCGGGAGCCCCCTCTCCCGGAGGGCCGGCCGCCGATGCGGCGCCGGGCGGCCCCGACATCGCCCCCGACCTCACCCTCGGCGGCATCCTGCGGGGGCCGGCATGATCGCCCGGCTGCGCCAGCTGGCGGCCGGCGTCCTGGTCGCGGCGCTACTGCCCGCCGGGTGCGGCCTGCCGGAGGTGACCGACCTGCCACTGCCCGGTGGCGAGCCGGCCGGCGCCGGATACCGGGTCACCGTCGAGTTCAACGACGTACTCGACCTGGTGCCGCAGGCCGCCGTCAAGGTCGACGACGTGACCGTGGGCAGCGTCGAGAGGATCTCGCTGGCCGGCTGGACGGCGCGGGTGACCCTGCGCATCGACCGCGAGGTCCGCCTGCCGGCCAACGCCACCGCCGCCGTCCGGCAGAGCAGCCTGCTCGGCGAGAAGTACGTGACGGTGGCCGCGCCGCCCACCGAACCGGCGCGCGGCCGGCTCGCCGACGGTGACGTCATCCCGCTGGTCCGCACCAGCCGCGGGGCGGAGGTCGAGGAGGTGCTCGCCGCCCTCGGGCTGCTGCTCAACGGCGGTGGACTGGCGCAGCTGCGCACCATCAACCAGGAACTGGCGGCGGCACTGGACGGCCGCGAGCCCGCGGTCCGCGACGCGCTGCGCCAGCTCGACACCTTCATCGGCGGGCTGGAGCGGCAGAAGAGCGACATCGTCCGGGCCGTCGAGGCGCTCGACCGGCTCACCGGCCGGCTGGCCCGGCAACGGCAGGTGGTCGGCGATGCGGTCGACTCCCTCGCCCCCGGGATGACCGTGCTGGCCAGCCAGCGCGCCCAGCTGACCAGCGCGCTGACCGCGCTCGGTGAGCTCGGCCGGGTCGGCACCCGCGTCGTAAAGCGCAGCCGCGACGACACCCTGGCCAGCGTACGGGCGCTGCAACCGATCCTGGAGCAGCTCGTCCGCGCCGGCGACGACCTGCCGAAGTCCCTGGACTTCATGCTGTCCTTCCCGTTCCCGCCGAACGTGACCGGGGCGATCGTCGGCGACTTCGTCAACCTCTCCGTCACCGCCGACCTCGACGCCGCCGGCATCCTGGCCAACCTGGTCGCCGCGGCGCCCGCACCGCCCGCCACGGCCCGCCCGCCCAGGTCCGGCGCGTCCCGGCCGGGTGGCCCGGGCGGGCCCCGGCCGGACGCCGGCCCGCTGCCCCTGCCCGACCTGCCACTGACCGGGTGCCTGCCCGATCCGAAGAATTTCCCGGCGACCTGGACGCCACCGAAGGACTGCCGGCTGCCCGAGGGATGCGTGCTGCTCAAGCCCGGCTCGCCAGTGCCGGTGGACGGCCTGATCCTGCCGAAGGGGCTGGTGCCCCCCGGCACCGCGTTCCCCGCCGGAACCGAGCTGCCGTCCGGCACGGTGCTGTCGGGGCAGTGCGTGCTGCCGGTGACCGGGGCGATCAACGGCCAGACCGGTGACCTGACCGACGTCCTGAAAGGGGGCTTGCTGCCGTGATCGGGCGTGGCACGAAACTCAAGGTTCTCGTCTTCGTCGTGGTGAGCCTGCTCGGCGTCACCTACGTGGGGGTGCGATACGTCGGTCTCGGCGACCGGCTGCTCGGCGGCGGGTACGTCGTCCACCTCGACCTGGCCCGCGCCGGCGGCATCTTCCCGCACGCCCCGGTCACCTACCGCGGCGTGCCCGTCGGCCGGGTCACCGCGGTCACCCTGCGCGGCGACGGCGTCCGCGCCGACCTGCGGATCCAGCGGGGCGTACGGGTGCCGGCGCAGTTGCGCGCCGTGATCGCCCAGCGTTCCGCCGTCGGGGAGCAGTACGTGGATCTGCGCCCGGACCGCGACGCCGGGCCGTACCTGCGCGCCGGTGCGGTGATCCCGGCCGACCGCACGGGCGTCCCGCTCGCCCCCGAGGTGCTGCTGTCCAACCTGGACGCGCTGGTCCGGTCGGTCGGGCCGGACGATCTGGCGGTGCTGGTCACCGAGCTGGGCACCGCCTTCGCCGGCAACGAGCAGGCGCTGGCGCGGATCCTCGACGCCGGTGACGCGCTGCTCGCCGACGCGACCGAGGCTCTGCCCGAGACCCTCACACTGATCGAGGACGCCCGGACCGTCCTCGCCACCCAGGCCGAGTCGGCGGAGGCGCTGCGGCGGTGGGCGGCCGGGCTGGCCCAGCTCGCCGCCGCCGTCCGGGCCGCCGACCCCGACCTGCGCCGCCTGCTCGCCGCCGGCCCGCCAGCCGGGCAGGAACTGGTGGCGCTGCTGCGCGGGCTGGAACCGACCGTGGGCACCCTGCTCGGCAACCTGATCACCGTCAACGGCATCGCCGCCCGGCGGCTGCCCGGCATCGAACAGTTGCTGGTGGTCTACCCGATCACCGTCGCCGGCGGGTTCACGGTCACCCCGGGCGACGGCACGGCACACCTGGGCCTGGTCCTGAACGCCAACGACCCACCGGCGTGCGTGTACCGGAGCCCTGAACGGGGGTGCAGCGCGGCGGACCGCGCGACCGGCGCCGGCGTACGCGGCGCCGCGAACGCGCCGCGGCCCTCGGGGGCCGAGCCGGCCTTCACGGGCGGCGCGTCCCGGGCGGGGGCCGGCACGGCCGGCTACGACCCGGTGACCGGGCTGGTGCTCGGCAGCGACGGCCGGCCCCTGCAGTTCGGCGGGACGGGCGGCCAGTACCGGACCGCCGGGGACCAGTCGTGGAAGCAGTTGCTGCTGGCCGGGGTGACCCCGTGACCGGTGGTGGGGAGGAGGATGTCGTGCAGACACCCAGGGACGGCAGGCTGAAGGTGATCAGGGGTGCGAAGCTCGCGGTGCCCGGCCGGCCGGCCCGCCGGCGGCTCGTCAGCCGGCCGGTGAACCGGGCGACGGCCATCGAGGACGTGCTGCGGCACCTCGACCGGGAACCGGTCGAGGCGCCGATCGAGGTCGAGGACCGGGAACCGGTCGAGGATCCGCCGCGTGATGGCGGCCGTGTCGAGGACCGGAAACCGGTCGATGGCCTGCCGCGTGATGGCGGCCGTCCCGGTGCCGTCAAGCCTGCCGCCGATCCGGACACCGCCACCGGCGACGGGCGTCGAGCCGGGTCGCCGGCCGGCCGGGCGCTGGTGGGCCTGCTGGCGGTCGCGCTCGCCGCCACCCTGGCCGCCGCTGTCGTGTACGGCCACCGCTGGTACGCCGACCGGGCGGTGGAGGAGGCGCGCCAGGGGGCGCTCGCCGCGGCCAAGCAGGTCGCCGTCAACTTCGTCTCGGTCAGCGCGGCGAGCGTCGACCGGGACCTGCAACGGATCTCCGCCGGGGCGACGGGCGACTTCAAGGAGGAGTTCGCCCGGGGCCAGTCGCAGGTCCGGGCGGCCGTAATGGAGAACAAGGTGGAGTCGCAGGGGTCGGTACTGCGGGCGGGAATGGTCTCCGGAGACCGCCGCCGGGCTGTGGTCCTGGTCGCCGTGGACGCGACGGTGAAGAACGTCAAGGCCCCGGAGGGGCGGCCGTCGCACTACCGGATTCAGATGGACCTGGTCCATGAACCGGAGTCGGGTCAGTGGCTGGTGTCCCGCCTGCAGTTCGTCGGTTGACGCCCACCTTCGATCAAGGAGAATCGATGCGTACTCTCGACCCGGCCCGCTGGCGGCCCGCCCTCCGCCGCGTCCGGCCGATCCCGGCGTTGGTCACGGCGGTCCTGCTGGCGGCAGCCGTCGCCGGCCTGGGCTGGCACGGCGACCGCGGCGCCGAGCGGCGGGACGCCGCCGTCCGGCAGGCGCTGGCTACCGCCCCCGCCGCCGCCAAGGCAATCTTCTCCTACGACCACCGCACCTTCGACGACAGCGTCGCGAACGGCCGCAGCTTCGTCACCGGGCCCTTCGCCCGGGAGTACGCCCAGACCACGGCGACGCTCAAGCAGACCGCCGTCAAGCAGCAGGCGGTGGTGCTGGCGGAGGTCTCCGCGACGGGGGTGGTGAGCGCCACGGCGGACCGGGTGGAGCTGCTGGTCTACCTGAACCAGTACCGGCGCAACGTCAACACCGCCGGCGAGAAGGTGGACCAGAACCGGGTGCTGCTCACGCTGGTGCCCGACGGGGGCGCCTGGAAGGTCAGTGCGGCCTCCGCCATCTGAGGGCCCGTCGGCGGCGGGGTGGTGGTCGCCGGCCCTGCCGGCCGAGTCAGGGCGTCTCCGGTGTTTCCTGGTCACGCCGGAGCCGCCCTGACCGGGGCGGGTCGACACGTGGTCGGTCCGCAGCGGGAAGACCTCGGGGCTCCGCCCCCGAACCCCGGCCCTCCTCAGAGATGCCGTCGCGGATTCCCTCCTCGGGCACCACAAGGGCTACCAGCCTCCCCGGAGGACGAACGACCTTGGCCCCGTCCGGGGAGGCTGGACGGTCTGGTGACTGCCCGACGAGGAGATTCGCTCAAGACTGGCGGCGCGCAAAGATGATTCCGCCGAGCGAGCTTTCGGCCGAGGTGAGGGTCATCTGTGCCTCGACCGTGAACCCGCCTTCTTGCAGCCATGCCGCCACCTGAGCGGGCTGGCGACGGTGGACGTACACCTTCATTGGGTGGCCGCCGTAGCCCTGAGTCTTGAGCCGTGATTCGTCACCGACGTGGAAGCTGAGCAGTAGCGGGCTACCGGGACGCATCACTCGTCGGAAGTGTGCGAAGACCGAGCCGACCTGGTCGTCGGGGATGTGGATCAGCGAGTACCAGGCGACCAAGCCGGCGACCGAGCCCTCAGCCAGATCCAGGTCGGTCATGGAGCCCACCTCGAACCTCAGGCCCGGGTGATCACGCCGAGCCACATCGATCATCCCCGGCGACAGGTCAATTCCGAAGGCGTCAACACCGAGCTCATGCAGGTAGGCGGTGATGCGCCCTGACCCACAGCCCACATCTACGACTGGCCCACCACCGGCAGCCCGGACGAAGCCGGCGAACAAAGCCAGAGTCGCTCGTTCGTAGGGCGTTTCATCCAGGAAGTTGCGCAGGAGATCTGCATAACTGTCAGCGACTGTGTCGTAGGAGGTGCGAGTGTCTGCCAACCAGCCCTCAACGCTCACCGCGGCAACACTAGATCAAGTCTCCTACTACTACTACTACTACGAGGCGTTTGCAGACCCAACTGCTCAGGCGCGCAACGATGCGCAGCGCTCCTACGCGGGGCAGTACCTCCGGCGGTTGCGGCGGCTTCGCGAGCGCGACAGGCACGCCACGACCGTCCCGGAGGCGTGAGCGCTGAACAGCCATCCGTACAGCCAAGGCCATCCGCTGACGCGGCCACCAGCCGACACCGGCGGACAGGCTGAGCACGGGGACGGTCACCCGACCAGCCATGCCGCCGTGGGCACGAACGTGGGGTGGCGCTGATCAGGGGAGCAGGAAGGCCAGCCGTTCATCGGCAGCGCCGGGGGTGATCTCGATGATCTCGGCGGTGACCACGTTCTCGGCGACGAACGGGTCGGCCTTCACCCGGACCTCCAGGTCCGCGGGCGTGGTGTTGTGGGCCAGGACCGCGCCGCCCTGCCCTGGAGCGATGCCGCCGACGAGCAGGAACACCCCGTCGTCGAGTCCCTGCTGGATCCAGGCGTTGTGGCCGGCCATGTGCTGCGGAGCGGCGGCCTTGTTGTCGGAAAACCGGAGCAGGACAACGTACATGTGATCCCTCACGTGGTGGGTTGTAGCGCGTGCAGCCATGCGCGCATCTGGTCGACTTCCCGGCGGATGTAGTTCTCGTCGCGGTAGAGGTTGGCTAGCACCGCCACTCCTTGGCTGAAGGTGAGCACGTGCATCGCCAAGTCCTCGGATCGCTCGGCGTGCCCGAGAAGCCTGAACTGCTCGGTGAGCCAGTCCCGGAACAGGGTGAGCAGATCCCCGGCCTGCATGAGCATCGTGTGCTCGAGTTTCGCCAGCTCGGTGGTCATCGTCCCGAGCGGACAGCCGTGGGCCTGGATGTCTGCCCGGTTGACGTGCACGATCTCGATGAACCGCAGGATTCGCGCGGCCGGGTCCGGCTCCTCGTCCTCCCACCGGGCCAGCCAGCCTCGACGCTCGTCGAGCCGTGCCGCGATCACGGCGTCGAGGATCGCAGCCTTGGACTTGAAGTGGTAGTAGAAGTTGCCCCGCGACAGGCCGACTGCGCCGGCGATGTCGGCGAACGAGGTGTGCTCGAAGCCGCGCTCGTAGAACAGCCGGTCGGCCGCCCGCACAATCTGCTCACGGGTCGCGATGGCTGTCATCCCGGCCCTCCTCGTTGTAGGACGCCTGACCTGGAAAGCGAACTCTAGGTCAGGCGTCCTACGTCCGTCAAGGCGGTTGGCAACGCTAGGACAGCGATCGCCGTGTAGGAGCGGTAGCCGGCCACCACGGCGCATCCTGCCGGTCACCACGGCCGTCAGCCGGTATCGGACACCTGGCCGGGCCCGTGGTTCAGGCAGGTCGGCGAGGGCCTCGGGCAGCCCACCAGCGGCTTCGGACACGGTCAGAGCCGGTGCACAGGACAGGGACAAGATCAGCGATGGTTCTGGCGTCGTTCAACGCGCCAGAGCAGCTCTAGCCGCCAACTTGCCGCGTCGAGCAGGGAGCGGCCCGGACCGATCTTCGAAAGCGCGGATCGGTCCGGGCCGCGGCGAGGCAGACCTCCAGTCCTACGACATCGGTGCTGCTTCAGCCACGCCGCCACAGCTGGACGGCGTAGCCGTTGCAGGTGTAGAGCGAGAGCCGGGCACCGTTCACGTTCTTCCAGTCATAGTTGTCCAGGCACATGTTGCCGGCGACGTTGCGCAGCGAGAACCAGCCGTTGCCCTTGTCGATGATCTGCCACTGCTGGGCCGTCGTGTTGTCGCAGGCGACCAGGCCGACGTCGGCGTTCAGCGCCGTGCTGGCGTTGATGTTGGTCAGACAGGTGCCGGTGTTGCGGTTGCGGATCTCGTACCCGCTGGTGCCCTTGTAGTTGAATTCGAACTCCTGCGCGGTGTTGCCGTTGCAGGTGTACAGCCGCACGAGCGCGCCGGGGGTGGTGTCGAAGTCGTAGTTGTCGACGCAGCGGTTGCTGTACTGGCCCCGGATGCCGGGCGCGGTCATTCCGTTCGGCAGCGGCTGGCCGAAGAACGGGTCGCCGTTGTTGCTGAAGTAGAGCTGCTGGAAGCGGGTGTGCCGGTTCGGGTCGGTGAGCGCGTCCGGCGTCGGGTTGGCGTAGTCACGGGCGTGATAGACCAGCACGTCGGTGCTGTTGTCCTCGGCCACGGTGAAGCTGCCGTGGCCCGGGCCGTAGACCCCGTTCGCGGTCTGGAACACCGGGTTCGGGCTCTTGCGCCAAGAGGCCGGATTTAGCAGGTCTGCGGTGTCGTCGGCCGACAGCAGGCCCAGCTTGTACCGGGAGTCGGTCGCCGAAGCCGAGTAGGCGATGAACACGCGGCCGTTCTTGACCAGCGGCGATGGCCCTTCCACCACGCCGGCGACGCCTTCCATCTCCCAGGCGTACGTCGGGCGCGCGATCTCGGTGACCGTGCCGGTGATGCCGGTGGGGCCGTTCATCCGGGCGATGTACATGTGGCTGTTGTAGTTGGTGGACGGGCTGTCCTGGGCCCAGGTGAAGTAGCGCACTCCGCGATTGACGAACGTGGCCGGGTCGAGCTGGAAGGACTCCCAGCCGGTGTTGAAGCGCTGGGGCGCGCTCCATTCGCAGGTCATCGGATTGGCGCAGGTGTTGCGGATCCAGTAGAGCCGCTGGTTGAACCGCGCGGTGCTGGGCGACGCCGAGAAGTACATGTACCAGGCGCCGTCGATGAACTGGATGTCCGGCGCCCAGATCCAACCGCTCAGCGCGCCGCTCGACGGCGCGGTGAACGCGTTGATCGTCGCGGCGCTGCCGAGGCCCTGCAGGGTCGTGGCGCGTCGCAGTTCGACCCGCTTGTAGTCGGGGACCGAAGCCGTCATGTAGTAGTAACCGTCGGTGTGCTTGTAGATCGCAGTGTCGGCGCGCTGCTGGATGACCGGGTTGTTGATCGTGATGAACTGCGCGGCGGCCGGCGGGGCGAACACGGCCAGCAGCGCGATGATCATGCCGAGCGCGACCGCCAATCTCTGATGGGCGCGGGTGAACGTTGCCATCGGTGGGCTCCTTGGGGGAAGGAGAAGATCGTGCTTGCGAGCTAGGGGGGCTCTGGCGCACGGGCGGGTGTTTATGTGAACGCTAACAGCCTCTCCAGTGGTTACAGGGATGTCAACAGCAGGTTTCGGGGCGCTAGGTGGGCGATGTTGGAGCCGTTGCTGCCGGTGCCGAAGCGCCCGGGTCGACCGTCGTCATGGAGTAGGCGGCAGTTGATCGACGGGATCCGGTGGCGGGTCCGGGTGGGTGCCCCGTGGCGGGACGTGCCGCCGCAGTACGGGTCCTGGTCGGCCGGTGGGATGCCTGTTCCGCCCGTGGCAACGCGACGGCACCTGGAAACGGGTGCTGACCGCCTACGTCGCCCGACTCGGCCGAATCGACGCCTGGGGCATCGAGCAGGGCACTCGCGCCGCCGAGCGACCGATTTGGTACGTGACCAAGTACGTCACCACGGATCTGATTGACCAGGCCCGGCCGCGCTCGGAGGCGCACAAGGCACACTACGGCCGGCTCCACGCCGAGTTGGCCATCCTGCCGTGCTCGCCGACGTGCGCGAACTGGCTGCTCTACGGCGTCCGGCCGGACGGGGCCAAGGCGGGCTTGACCCCCGGCCGCTGTACCGCGATTGAACCGGTCTGCCCGGACTGCCACGCCGTCCGCACCCAAGCGCTGAAAGAACTCCGCGCGCCCCGCGCCGCGCTCTCGGGATCCTCCTGCTCCTCGCCGCCTGCCTGCTGCCGTGTCTGCCCCTTGTGGAGGTGGCCGGCATGTCGCTGCCCTATCAGGATCCGACGCCCGAGATGCTGGAGAAGCAGGCCGCGGACCTCGCGGCGGCCGAGCGTCGGCTCGCCATGTGCGCGGCCGTCGCCGACGCTCTCGCCCTCGTGGGCGTGGCCGCCCTCGCTTACGCCTGGAGGCGCAGGCGGCCTTGACCGACCACGATGTCGGCGTAGTGGCGGGGTTTTGAGCGGTCGGTCACCGCCATGTCGCCGACATGCCGTCCCGCGCCTTCCGGTCACCGCCATGTCGCCGGCATGCCGGCCCCCGCGCCTTTCGGACGCCGCCATGTCGCCGGCATGCCGGCCAGTGCCGCCCCGAGGAAGTCACCCTCCGTGCTGATAGGAGAGGATTCTTCGGGCTTGGGTGGGGTGGATCGCGCTATCCGAAAGCGGGACGTTTTCCCTGGTGAATGCGTGGTTACCTAGTTACCCTTGGGGTGACTGCCCGACGTTGTGCACTGCTTGGTCGGGCTTGTGTCGATTGCGGGTCCGCATACTTAAAGTAGTCACCACGCTCGGCCTCCCGCCTACTCGAAGGGAGTGCCCATGACCCGGGCCCCGGCGAACCTGATGGATGTCCGACGCCTGCTGCTGGCCCACCTGGACGTCGACCCCAAGACCTCGCGGCCGCAGGACCTGGAGCCGGCGGAGGTCGGCATCGTGGGCGGCGCCTCCCACCGGGGCGGCTACCACTGCGGCTCCGACCGCGTGGTGCCCGGCGACTACTCGGTGGTGGAGTCCACCCGGGACAGTGCCGGGCTGACCCTCGACGCGTCCGGCCTGGACATCGGAACCTTCAGCGTGACTTCTGCCGGCCGCACCCACAACCTGCGTTCGCTCTCGCTCTGGTTCGTGCAGCAGTGCGTCGCCGGCGCGGCCGACACGCGGGACATCAGGGAAATCATCTATTCCCCCGACGGGAAGACGGTCAGAAGGTGGGACCGGCTCGGCAAGCGCAGCACCGGCGACAGCTCCCATCTCTGGCACACCCACTTCAGCTTCTTCCGCGACTCGACCAAGGCGGGCCGGGACCAGACCCCGCTGTTCCGCCGCTACCTGAGCGAGATCGGGCTGATCAGCCCCCCGGACATGGAGGACGACATGAGCGAGAAGGCCGAGAACGAGATCCACCAGGTTTACATGGGCCTGTTCTACGGCGGGATCAGCATGGGCCGCGCCGTCGACCCCGACGGCACCGGGCCAGCGAAGGCCAGCAACAGCATCGTCACCAAGCTCGACTACCTGATGGCCCGCCTGGACGATGTCGCCAGCGGGGTCACCACCTTGTCGGGCAAGGACTGGACGGACGAGCCGGCCATCGTCGCCGGGGTGCTCGCCGGCCTGTCCCCGCAGCGACTCGCCGAGGCGCTGGCCACCGCCGGGCTCACCCCGGAGGCCATCGCGGCCGCGGTGCCGCCGGACATCGCCCGCAAGGTCGTCGACGAGCTGACCCTTCGGCTGTCCGGCTGACGGCGTCGGGCCCAGGCGGCCCGCCACGCCCGAATCCGTTCCGTTCGCGGTCCCGCGCACGCGCTCGCGGCCTCCGAGCCACTGCTCGCAGTCGGTGTCGGGGGCATCCGCTAGCCTCCGGCCCATGATCGTGTCAGTGGACGGTGTCGCGAAGCTGCCCAGCGTCGAGGACGAGGCCCGGTTCTGGTCCATGGTGGAGGCCGCGTGGGAGCGGCTGGGCCCCGAGCCGGCGGCGCTGCGCCGGGCCCTGCGGGAGCGGGACCCAGCGGCCGGCGACGTCGACCCGTACGCCATCGACGAGTGGTTCTCCCCGTTCCTCGACCAGTTGCGCGCTCTCGCCGCCGAGCTGCCGAGCGAGGAGCTGACCGCCCTCGACCGAGTGGTCGAGCGGAAGCTGTACGACCTCGACCGCGCCGACATCCACGCGGTGACCGACGGCTCCGACGACGGCTTCCTCTATGCCCGGGGCCACATCGTCGCCCTCGGGCGCGAGTTCTACGAGGCGGTGGGCGCCGACCCCGCCCTGGCGGTCCCCGACGGCGAGTGCGAGAGCATCTGCTACCTCTTCGCCCACCTGCACGACAAGCTGTTCGGCGACTGGCCGCGCACCGGGTCGGGCATCTCCCGGGAGTCGTTCAGCAACCCAGCGGGCTGGCGGGAGTAGTCAGCGGGCTGGCGGGAGTAGTCAGAAGGCGTGATACATGACGTGCAGGCCGACCAGCCCCAGGCTCGGGTGCGCGAACGCGCCGGGCACGGTCCCGACGACCTCGAACCCGAGCCGCCGGTAGACCTCGACCGCCGCGTGGTTGGACTCGGCCACCGCGTTGAACTGCATTCCGGCGTAGCCGCGCCCGCGCGCCCAGTCCAGCGCGTCCCGGCACAGGGCCGTGCCGACCCCGCGCCCCCGGGCGTCGGCCGCCACCATGAAGCTCGCGGTGGCCACGTGCGATCCCGGTCCTGGCCGGTTGGTGCCCATCTTGGCCGTGCCGAGCACCCGGTCACCGTCGACCGCCACGACGGTCCGCCCGGGCGGGCGTTCCACCCAGACGTCGTACGCCTGCGCGGCGGTCATCGCCGGGTCGTACGTGAAGGTGTCCCCGGCCCGGGCGACCTCGGCGATGATTTCCCACACCGGCGCCCAGTCGGTGTCGGTGAACTCCCGCATCAGCACGGTCACCCACGCTACCGGGAACGCGGGCCGATGTTCCGCGCGGGAGCTGGTGCTGGCACCACCATGTCCGGTGGTGCGTCCTGAACGCCGGCTGCGCCGGTGAGCCGCAACGACCCGGGCCGGCGACGACGACTTCATGGCCGGGTTGGCGAGCGACCCGCAGCGGGTGTGGACCGATTTCCTGGAGAAGCTGCTCGGGCAGCGTTTCCTCGCACTGCCGGATCAGCCGTAGATCCTGCGCTCGTACTCCGGGCCGTAGTAGCGCTCCAGGTCCGCCAGGCTCTCCGCCGGAGCCTCGACCTCCTTGATCAGTCGGGCCCGGGACGGCAGCGCGTCGGGCTGCCAGGTCTCCGGCCGCCACAACTCCGATCGGAGGAACGCCTTCGCGCAGTGGTAGAAGATCTGCTCGATCTCCACGACGATCGCCAGGACCGGCCGGTGGCCCCGGACCACCAGGTCGTCGAAGAACGGGGCGTCGCGCACCAGGCGGGCCCGGCCGTTGATCCGCAGCGTGTCCGTCCGGCCCGGGATCAGGAAGATCAACCCGACGTGCGGGTTGTCCAGGATGTTGCGGTAGCCGTCCGCCCGCCGGTTGCCCGGCCGCTCCGGGATCGCGATCGTCGTGTCACCCAGGACCAGGGCGAAGCCGGGCGGGTCGCCCTTCGGCGACACGTCGCAGGTGCCGTCCGCGCCGGCCGTGGCGACCAGGCAGAACGGTGCGGCGGCCAGCCACTGCCGGTCCCGGTCGTGCAGGACCTGCCGCTCCTTGACCGCTGCCCGGGGCATCGGCGCCCCCAGCAGGTCGCGCAGCTCCTCGTGCGAGGTGATCTCCACCGTCACGTCAGCCTCCCCGAACAGTTGACCCCGGTGGCGGCCTGCGGCGTCGCTGCCCGGCCCCGTCGGTGCCGAGCCTAGGCGAGCGCCGCGACCGCGAGGTTTGTCACTGGGCGTCCCGGGTACGGCCTCCCACGGGCCCGTCGAGCCGGAAACGTCCACTCAACCGGAAACGCCCAGCCCGGAAACGCCCGCCCAGCCCGGAACCGAGCACGGACCGATCAACGGAGGCCGCGATGGAGAGCCGACTCAAGGTGCTCGGGCACCCCGTGCACCCGATGCTGGTGATGTTCCCGGTCGGTCTGCTGGTCACTGCGGTGATCTTCGACGTCGTCGACACCGTCGGCGGCCCGAGCTTTCTCGGCGAGGTGGCGTACTGGAACATCACCATCGGCCTGATCGGCGGCCTGCTGGCCGCGGCGGCCGGCGCGTTCGACCTGCTGGCCATCCCTACCGGAACCCGCGCCAAGCGGGTGGGCCTCACCCACGCCGCCGCCAACGTCGCGGTGATCCTCCTCTTCGCCGCCGTCTGGGCGGTCCGGCTCAACGCCGACTCCCGGGCCGCCGGCGGCGCGCTGATCGCCATCGAGGTCGTGGCGCTGGCCATCCTCGGCGCGAGCGCCTGGCTCGGCGGCGAGCTGGTCGACCGGCTCGGCGTCGGCGTCGACCGGGACGCCAACCTCGACGCGCCCAGCTCACTACGGCCCCCGGCGGCCACCCAGCGGATCGGAGACGCGCGATGAACGAACAGTCCAACGGCCGCAGCGGGCGCGGCCGGCAGCAGAGCTGGGACCCGATGGGGGAGCTCCAGTCGCTGCGCGCCGAGCTGAGCCGACTCGTCGGCGGCGGCCGGTCCGGCCCGCCCGAGGTGGAGCTGACCGAGGACGCCGACGGCTGGGAGGTCGTCGTCCGGCTGCCCGGCGTCGCCCCCGAGGAGGTGGCCGTCGAGCTGGACGACCGGGAACTCTGCGTCCGCGCCCGCTCGGAGGCGGAGGTCAACGCCGACCACGGTATCCCCGGTGGCTTCGAGACGAGGGGTTTCGAGTACCGGGTCGACCTGCCCGCCCGGGTGGACCCCGACCGCATCGACGCCGTGATGGACCACGGCCTGCTCCGGGTCCGGCTGCCCCGGGCGGCCCGGCCCACCCCGCGCACCATCACCGTCGGCCGCACCGGCTACCGGGGTACCGGCGGCGGCGCGGGTACGACGGGCAGCCCCGCCTCCGCCGACCCGGCCGCCGACCGGGAGCTGCACCACCCGGACACGGCCGTCGACGAGATCGACCGGCCTTAGCGGGTCGACAGGTGGTCACCCCGGCAACGTTCGGCCCGCTGGGCGAGCGCGTACCCGATGTCGCGCGGATCGCCGTGCTGCGCGCCAACGCGCTCGGCGACTTCATCTTCGTGCTGCCCGCGCTTCAGTCGTTGCGCGCCGCGTACCCCGGGGCGGAGATCGTGCTGCTCGGCGCGCCGTGGCACGCGAAGCTCTGGCGCGACCGGCCCGGCCCGGTGGACCGGGTGCTGGTGGTCCCGCCCGCGTCCGGCATCCGGGAGCCCGACCCCGGCGAGCCGGAGCCCGGCATGGACGACTTCCTGGCCGCCGCCCGCGCCGAACGCTTCGACCTGGCGGTGCAACTGCACGGCGGCGGGGGCAACTCCAACCCGATCGTCAGCGGGCTGGGCGCCCGGGTCACCGCCGGGCTGCGCGCCGAGGACGCCCCGCCGCTGGACCGGTGGATCCGCTACGTCTACTACCAGCACGAGGTGCTGCGCTACCTGGAGGTGGTCGGCCTCGTCGGCGCGCCCCCCGCCGGCATCGTTCCCGTCCTGGCTGTCACCGACGCCGACCGGGCCGAGGCCGACGCGGTGCTCGGCACCCCGACCCGGCCCCGGGTGGCGCTGCACCCGGGGGCCACCGACACGCGGCGGCGCTGGCCGGCCGAGCGGTTCGCCGAGGTCGCCCGCGCCCTGGCCGGCGACGGCTACGAGGTGCTGGTCACCGGCACCCCCGCCGAACGCGACGTGGTGGACCGGGTGGTCGCGGCGGCCGGTGTGCCGGTGCGCCCGGTCGTCGGCGCGCTCGGCCTCGGCGGGCTGGCCGCCTGCTACGCCGGCTGCGCGCTGGTGATCTCCAACGACACCGGCCCGCTGCACCTGGCCGCGGCCGTCGGCACCGCCACGGTGGGGGTCTACTGGATCGGCAACCTGATCAACGGCGGGCACCTGCTGCGCGCCCGGCACCGCCCGATCGCCTCCTGGACGGTGCGCTGCCCGGTGTGCGGCGTCGACTGCACCCCCGGGATCTACCCGCACCGCCCCGGCGACGGCGAGTGCCCGCACGGGGATTCGTTCGTCGCGGACGTCCCGGCGATCGAGGTGGTGGAGGCGGCCCACGATCTGCTGGCTGTGTAAGGAAGGGCCCCTGTTAACGCATACGGCCGAGAAGGGTCCCCTTCTCACATCCCGCCTGCCCGAGGCGCTCACACCCGCTCGGGCGAGTCGGCGAGGACGACCTCCCACGCCTCCACGTCCCGTTCGGTGACCGTGGTCGGCGACTCCAGGTGGTACGCGCCGCTGGGCAGGACGCCCGCGCCGCCGTGGCGCTCCAGCACGGCGAGCTGGGCGGCCACGTCCTCGCCCTGATGGTTCTGCTGCACCCGCCGCCAGAAGTCGAAGCCGCCCGAGTCGACCAGCGCCGCCCGGTCGTACAGCACGCACCCACCGATCCAGGAGACCTTGTACGCCCGCCAGGCCCCCGTTGGCAGGTCCAGCCGCTCGGTGACGTGCAGCAGGTTCGCCGCCGAGTGGATGGCCGCCCGCTGCCACTGCGGGGTGCCGGGACGGACCCGCTCCGGCACCGGCCGGCCCGCCCACTCCTCGTAGTGCTGGTGGGTCTGCGGCCGGACGTCGTCGACGTACGACAGCCCGTGCACCGCGTTGCCGACGAAGCCGCAGCCCAACTCGCCGATCGCGGTGACCAGCCGGCGCAGGGTCCCCGGCTCCAGCCAGACGTCGTCGTCGAGGCAGAGCACGTACCGGGCGGCGGACCGGTCCAGCAGGTACGCCCGGTGCTCGGCCAGCCCGCGCCGGGGCAGCCGCCGGGTCAGCAGCACCGGATGACCCCGGTGGCGCAGCGCCCGCACCATGGTCGCGGCGGCCGGATGGGCATAGGCAGGGTCGCCGTCGGACTGGTCGCTGACCACGACGCCGAACCCGGCGACGCCCCCCTGGGCGGCCAGCCCGGCGAGGGTTACCGCGAGTTCGGCGGGCCGGTTGCGCGTCGGGACCAGTACGTCGAGCTGCCGTTGGCGGCGGAACTCCTCGGCCGCGCCGAGGTCGAGCGGTCGGTTCACGCCGACCTGCCCGGCACCGGTGCCGGACGGGCGTGCGAATCCACCTGACCCGGCCCCTGTGAGGTGGGCTGGTCCGAGGTGGGCTGGCTGTGCGCCCGGATGCGGTCGATGATCGCGGAGGTGGAGCGGTCCGGCACGTACCCGAGGGTGCGGACCTGGCCGCCGAGCCGGCGCACCAGCGGCGCTTCCGGCACCATCTCCGGCGGATAGTCGCCGCCCTTGACGTAGACGTCGGGGCGGACGATCTCGATGAGCCCCGCCGGGGAGTCCTCCTCGAAGATCACCACGTGGTCCACGCAGGCCAGGGCGGCGAGCAGGGCGACCCGGTCCTCCACCGGGTTGACCGGGCGGTCCGACCCCTTAAGCCGGCGCACGCTGCCGTCGGAGTTGACCGCCACCACCAGCAGATCGCCGAGGGCCCGCGCCTGCTCCAGGTACCGCACGTGTCCCGGATGCAGCACGTCGAAGCAGCCGTTGGTGAAGACCACCGACCGGCCCGCGCCGCGCTGGGCCTCCACGATGGCCGACAGCTCGCCCGGGGCCACCAACACGGGGTGCCCGGCGTCGCCGCCGCGCACGCCGAGCGCGCCCAGCAGGTCCTCCCGGCGGCACACGCAGGTGCCGGTGTCCGACACGGTGATGGTGGCGGCGAGCTGGGCGAGCTGCGCGGCGGTCGGCAGGGGCGCGTCGGCGGCCAGGGCCAGCGTCATCGCGGCCAGGTACGCGTCCCCCGCGCCCACCGCGTGGCTCGCCGGGACGGGGGTGCTGTGACTGCGCCGGGGCGTGCCGTCCGCGCCGCCGACCACCGCTCCGTCGGTGTCCAGGGTCACCGCGACCACGTCCGCTCCGGTGTGCGCGCGCAGCTCGGCGAGGCGGGACTCGGCCAGCACGGCCCGGTCCACCCCCTCGCCGGCCCGCGCGTTGACCGTCACGCCCGTCCCGGTCACGCTGAGCCCGTCGCCGGTCATCGCCACCCGGTCCTCGCCGGGCGTCGGCTCGCCGGTCACCCCGGTGGGCCGGTCGAGCGGCACCCCGGGCGGCGGCGCGGCGGTGCCGGGAGGAGCCCCCGCAGCCGGCGAACCGGACGCCCCCGGCGAGGTGCCCACGCTCAGCTCCGAGGGCCCGTCCGCTGGGTCCGCCGGGTGGTCCAGGTGCAGGTGCGAGTCGGTACGCGCGGCGGCGCGGGCGAGCAGCCGGGTCGCCTCCGCGAAGCTCGGGGTGACCACGGTCGGCGCGAGCCCCCGCCAGTCGGCCAGGTCGTGCGCGTCGAGGGCGATCGTGGCGTACCGGTCGCGGGCGGCGACCAGCCAGGCGCGGACGGGGGCGGGCAGCGCGCCCAGCCCGTAGTCGCAGACCACCAGGGTCGGCGCCTCGCCACCGGAGGCGGCCCGCAGCTCCTCGGTGGCGCACTCCAGGGCGGTGAGCAGCCGGTCCACCCCGTCGGTGTCGAGCGCGTCGTCCGGGTCGCCGGAGTCCTCGCGCAGCAGGATCTGGTTGCCGGCGAGCATCCGCCGCTTCACCGGGGTGTGCCGGCCGGGTTGGGCGACCGTACGGTCCCAGACCCCGGCCCGGTCGAGGCAGTCGTGCAGCTCGTCCCCGGCGACGTCGGCGCCGACCGGGGCGACCAGCACCGCCCGCCCGCCGAGGGCGGCCACGTTCACGGCGGTGTTCGCCGCCCCGCCGGCCGCCGAGATGCGCCGGCGCAGGGTGAGTACGGGGGCCGGGGCCTCCCGGCAGAGTCGGTCGGACTCGGCGAACCGCCACTCGTCGAGCATGGCGTCGCCGATCACCAGCACGGGGCGACCCAGCCAGCTCTCCACGACGGTGGCGAGCCGGCGCTCTTCCGCTGCTGCTCCTGCCATGCCATCCCGGGTCCCCGTGGGGTGCGGGCTCAAACCCGCCGCCACCGACGGCTCCGGCTTCTGCCCGCCCGGCTCGGCCTCCTTCCCGCCCGGCCCGCATGATCCGCGCGGGGCGGGAAAGAAGGCGGGATGACCACCGAAGGAGCCGGCCGCCTGGTGCTCACCCCCCGGCAGCTACGCCTGCTCATGTTCGGCCTGATGACGGGGATGCTGCTCGCCGCGCTGGACCAGACCATCGTCGGCACGGCGCTGCCCACCATCGTCGGCGAGCTGGGCGGCATCGACCACTACTCGTGGGTGGTCACCGCGTACCTGCTCGCCTCCACCGAGTCGCGGGACGAGGCCGCCGCCGAGATGGAGGCCAAGAGCCAGACGATGCTGTGAACTCCCGCGACTACTTGAGGATCAGGCGGTTGGTCTGCTCGAAGACGTCCAGGTCGGCGAGGGTCTCGGTGACCGAGGCCGAGAGCGGGGCGGGGAACCGGTCGCGGGGGAAGAAGCCCGCGTCGGTGGTCTCGTCGGTGACCCGGGCCAGTTCGCCGTCCCAGTCCTCGACCCGGAAGGCGACGGTGAAGACCTGGTAGGTGTGGCCGTACATGTTGGTGTTGATCCGGTCCGGGCCGGTGTAGAGGGCGAACGCCCCCACCCGCAGGGCGCGCAGCCCGGTTTCCTCGCGTACCTCGCGCACCGCGCAGTCGGCGATCGACTCGCCCAGCTCCATCGCGCCGGCCGGCATTGCCCACTGGCCGTTGTCGGAGCGCCGGATCAGCAGCACCCGGCCGGCGTTGTCCCGGACCACCGCGCGGGCACCGACGAACATCAGCGTGCGGTCACCGGCGAGGGCGCGTAGCTGCCCCACGTACGAGTCGGCCCAAGAGATGCTCACCCGGACAACCTAACGGGGGTTTCCAACACGTGACCGCCGACACTAGCTTGTTACCTATGCGTAGCACGATGATGGACGCACCGCTCCAGGTCGCCCGGATCCTCGAACACGGTGCCACGGTGCACGGCACGGCCGAGGTGGTCACCTGGACCGGCGGCGAGCCGCGTCACATGTCCTACGCCGAGGTGGGGCGCACGGCGGCCCGGCTGGCCCACGCGCTGCGCGACGAGTGCGGGGTGACCGGTGACGAGCGGGTCGCCACGTTCATGTGGAACAACAACGAGCACCTGGTGGCGTACTTCGCCGTGCCCAGCATGGGCGCGGTGCTGCACACGCTGAACCTCCGGCTCTTTCCGGACCAGGTCGCCTACATCGCCAACCACGCCGAGGATCGGGTGGTGCTGGTCGACTCGACGCTGATCCCGCTGCTGGCCCGGGTCATCGGGGAGCTGACCACGGTGCGGCATGTGGTGGTCGTCGGCGGGGGTGACCCCGCCCCGCTGACTGCGGCGGCCGGCGGCCGGATCGCCGTACACCACTGGGACGCCCTGCTGGCCGGTCGGCCGGAGGTCTTCGACTGGCCGGAGGTGGACGAGCGTGACGCCGCCGCCCTCTGCTACACCTCCGGGACCACCGGCAATCCCAAGGGGGTGGCCTACTCGCACCGCTCGATCTACCTGCACTCGTTGCAGGTCTGCATGCCGGAGGGGTTCGGGCTCGGGCCGACCGACCGCGAGCTGGCCATCGTGCCGATGTTCCACGCCATGTCCTGGGGCCTGCCGTACGCGGCGTTCCTCTCCGGCGCGTCGCTGATCATGCCGGACCGGTTCCTCCAGGCCGCGCCGATCGCCGCGATGATCGCCGCCGAGCGGCCCACCCTGGCCGGGGCGGTGCCGACCATCTGGAACGACCTGTTGGCCTACCTCGACGACAACGACGTCGACACCTCCTCGCTCCGGGAGGTGATCGTCGGCGGCTCGGCCTGCCCGCCCGCCCTCATGCACGCTTTCGACGAGCGGCACCACATCGACGTGATCCACGCCTGGGGCATGACCGAGATGTCCCCGCTCGGCTCGGTGTCCCGGCCGCCGGCCGGCGCGACCGGCGAGGAGGCCTGGCGCTACCGGTACACCCAGGGCCGGGTCCCGGCCGGGGTCGCCGCGCGCGTCGTCGGCCCGCTGGGCGAGCCGCTGCCCGCCGACGGGACCTCCGTCGGGGAACTGGAGGTCCGGGGGCCGTGGGTGACTGCCCGGTACGTCGGCGACGACGCCCCGGACGAGGAGAAGTTCCGCGACGGCTGGCTGCGTACCGGCGACGTCGGCACGCTGTCGCCCGACGGGTACCTCACGCTCACCGACCGGGCCAAGGACGTGATCAAGTCCGGCGGCGAGTGGATCTCCTCGGTCGAGCTGGAGAACGCCCTGATGGCCCACCCGGCCGTGCTGGAGGCGTGCGTGGTGGGCGTGCCGGACGAGCGATGGGACGAGCGCCCGCTGGCCACGGTCGTGGTCCGGGAGGGCGCCGAGGTGACCGCCGAGGAGCTGCGCGACTTCCTGGCGGGGTCGGTGGCGCGCTGGCAGCTACCGGAGCGGTGGGCGTTCATCGACGCGGTGCCGAAGACCAGCGTCGGCAAGTTCGACAAGAAACTTGTCCGGTCCCGGTACGCAGACGGGGGCCTGGTTGTCGGGAAGCTGACAACGCCGTAACGCTTTCAGGCGCATCGTCGCCTGAAAGGGCAGGGACGTACTCCTGACGTATCCCTCCCCAAAGGGCGGCCCCGGCGTTCGCACCGCGCCGGGGCCGCCCGCCCAAGGGCGGTTCTCCCGCCCCTCCATTCTCGCGAAATTTGTTCGGCTCTGTCCCGGTGACGGGGAAAACAACCGGTGAACGCGGTCATTCGCCTGCTGTGATCAGCACCTTGCCGACCACCGAGTTCTCCACCGCCACGTGGGCCGCCGCCGTGGCGGCCAGCGAGTGGTGGTGCAGCGGCAGGCCAACCCCCTCGCCGACCCGTACGCCGCCCTGCGCCACGGCCGCCGCCACGTCGGCGACGGCCTGTGCCTTGGCCACCGCCGGTGCGGTGTAGACCAGCACGAAGTGCCAGCTCGCGTTCGGTGCCATCAGCGGGCGGACCGGGAGGTTCACCTCGTCCCCGCCGTCGTCGGCGTACACGCAGACCGCCCCGCCGGGGCGCAGCAGCCGCACGTCGGCCGCCGCGTTCCGCGCCGGCGACACCTCGACGATCGTGTGCACGCCGTCCGGGGTGAACTTGCGGACCTCCTCGACGACGTCCTGTTCGCGATAGTCGACGACGAACGACGCGCCGGCCGCCGCCGCGAGGTTCGCCTTCTCCGCGCTGCTGACGGTGGCGATGACGGTGGCGTCGGCCCAGCGGGCGAGTTGGATCGCCGCGTTGCCGACCGCCCCCGCCCCGCCCTGCACCAGCACGGTGTGGTCGGCCAGCGCCCCGGCGTGCAGCTTGCCCGGCATGGCCTCCCCGGCGGTCAGGCAGCGGTGCGCGGTGAGGAACGGGATGCCCAGGGCCGCCCCCAGGTCGAAGGAGGCGCCGCCGAGGGGGACCGCCTGCCGGACCGGGACCACCGTGTACTCGGCTGCGGTCCCCCACGGGCGCTGCCAGGCGGCCTCCCAGAGCCACACCCGCTCGCCGATCAGGCCACGGTCGACCCCCGCGCCGACCGCCTCGACCACCCCCGCGCCGTCCTGGCCGGGCGTCTGCCAGCCCGCTGGCGGCGGCCCGACCCGGCGGGCCTTCCAGTCGGTCGGGTTCACCCCGGAGACGGCCACCCGGACCAGCACCTCGCCGGGCCCCGGCTCCGGCACCGGCCGGTCGACCAGGCGCAGCACCGACGCGTCGCCATTGGTCTCGTACACGATCGCCCTCATCGCCGTCACTCCTCACCCTCGCGCGGCGGGCCCCGTCGCGGGCCTTCCCCGGTCCGCTACCCGGGTGATCTCGCTTCATTCCGATCCCACCCGGCACCTGAACCGTATAGCCAGGTACACAGAGGTAAGGGAGTGCCGATGCGGGACATGACGGTGGTGGGCGCGACGCCGCCCTCGACGGGGCGGGCGGGGCCGGACGCGGGCCGCGCCGACGCGCCGCGCGACGACGAACCCGCGCCGCCACACGGCCGCCCGGCCCTGCCAGCGGCCAGGCGGCGGCTGCCCTGGACGAGCCGGAGCCGGGCGATCTGAGCGCCGCGCGGGGCGGGACAGGCGGGCCGCGATTCAGGCAGGCCGGCCGAGCGATCCGCTCAGGCAGCCCGGCCGAGCGATCCGCGCGGGATCAGCCGAGGACGGCGACGACCTCCGGAGTCAGCTCACCCACCGCCGGCAGCACCACGGCCGCGAGCCGCTCGGCGTCCGGATCCAACGGGTACGCCCCGTGCGGCACCGCCACCACCCGCATGCCCGCCGCAGCGGCCGACCGCACCCCGTTCGAGGAGTCCTCCACCGCCACGCAGCGCGCCGGGTCGACGCCGAGCCGCCGGGCCACCTCCAGGTACACGTCCGGGGCGGGCTTGCCCCGCTCCGTCTCCTCCGTCGACAGCGTCGCGCCGAACGCCTCGGTCAGGCCCGCCGCCGCCAGCGCCGCCGCGATCAGCCGGGTCGGCGAGGAACTGGCCAGACCCAACGGCCACCGCGCGGCCAGCCGGCGCACCACCTCGTCGGCCCCGTCGATCACCGGTACGCGCTCGGCGTACCGCCGGGCCATCTCGTCCACCACCTCGGCGGCCACCTGCTCGGCCGTCCGGTCCACGCCCAACTCGCCGCTGAGGTACCGGGCCCACTCGCCGGTGCTCATCCCCATCAGCCGCCGCTGGGTGTCCGGCTGCCAGGTGCCGCCGTGCGCCGCCACGTACGCCCGGCGCACCTCCTCCCAGACCGGCTCGGAGTCCACGATCACGCCGTCCAGGTCGAAGAC
>NZ_SMKJ01000479.1:0-3074 GCF_004348615.1 Micromonospora sp. KC207 | reverse complement strand
GTGCGGCCCGGCGCGCCCGGCTCGCGCGCCACCCGGCTGGAGCTCTTCTACGATCTGGTCTTCGTCTTCGCGTTCCTCGACGTCACGACGTTGACCGCGTACTACCCGAGCGCCGTCAACCTGTGCCGCTGCCTGCTGGTGCTGGGGCTGTTGTGGTGGTGCTGGACCGGATTCGCCGGGCTCGGCAACGCGGTCCGCGCCGACCAGGGCGTCCTGCCGATGGTCGGCTTCGTCACGGTCGCCGCCACCTTCCTGCTGGCCCTGAGCATGCCGGGGGCGTTCGTGGACCGGCCGGGCGGGCTGAACGGCCCGCTGGTCTTCGCGAGCTGCTACTTCCTGGTCCGCGCCTCGCAGCTCGCGGTCTTCGGCTGGGTGGTGCGCGACGACCCGGTGCGGCGGCGGCGGTGGGCGCTGCTGGCCCTGCTGCCGGTGGTCGCGGCGACCCTGCTCGTGGCCGCCGCGCTGGTGCCGCCGCGGATCGCCCACGGCGGCACGGCAACGGCCCTGCAACTGGCCCTGTGGGCTGCCGCGCTGCTTTTGGAGTACGTGGCTGGGGTGAGCCTCGGCGCCGCGTACTGGGTGGTGGTGTCGGCCGGGCACTGGGCGGAGCGGCACGCCCTGATGGTGCTGATCGCGCTCGGCGAGTCGATCATCGCGCTGGGGCTGGGCTCGAGGTTCATCACCGGTCTGCCGCTGACCTGGCCGGTGGTGATCGCTGCGGTGACCGGCATCACGATCGCCGCGACGCTGTGGTGGGCGTACTTCGACACCCTGGCTCTCGCCGTCGAGCAGGCGTTGCACCGCACCCGGGACCCCGTCGTGCGGGCCCGGCTGGCCCGCGACGCGTACACCTACCTGCACCTGCCGATCATCACCGGGGTGATCTTCTTCGCCCTCGGGATCAAGGACCTGCTCGTCGAGGCGGCGGAGCCGGGATCGCCGGCCTGGGGCGAGCCGCTGGGAGCGTTCTGGATCCTCGTCCTCTACGGCGGGGTCGGCCTCTACCTGCTCAGCCTCGTCGCCTGCGGGGTGCGCGTGCTGCGGGTGCTGCGCTGGCCGCCGGTGCTCGCGGTGGCGGTGCTGATCCTGGTCTCGCCGCTGGCCGTCCGGATCGCGGCCCTGCACGCGTTGGTGCTGCTCGGGGTGGTCTGCGTGGCGCTGGTCCTGGTGGAGACCCGGGGGGAGGGCCGCGGACGGCACCGGGTCCGCCAGTTGGCGCTGGCGGAGCAGCAGGCGGCCGAGGCCGAGGCGAGCAGGTGGCGCGGCGAGCACCTGTGAGCGACCGGCGGCCGTGCCCCGGGACGGTGGGGCACGGCCGCCGGCGGGTCGGTGCTCAGAGCTCGGCGAGGGTGCCCACGTACATCCGGTCGATCTCGGCGGCGAAGTTGCTCTCCACGCCCCGGCGCTTGATCTTGAGCGACGGCGTGACCTCGCCGTCCTCGATGGTCAGGTCGCGGGGCAGGACGGTCACCTTCTTGATCGTCTCCCAGCGGTTGAGTCTGGCGTTGAGCTGGGCGACGTACTCCTCGACCATGGCCCGGGCCTCGTCGGAGGCGGCGATCTCGGCGTAGGTGCGGCCCTCCAGCGGGCCGCCGGCCGCCCAACCCCGGATCGCGTCCGGATCGAGGCTGACCAGCATGGTGCAGTAGTTGCGGGCCTGGCCGATGACGACCGCCTGCGACGTGTACGGGCACAGCGCCTTGAACATGCCCTCGATGTGCGAGGGGGCGATGTACTTCCCGCCGGAGGTCTTGACCAGGTCCTTCTTCCGGTCGGTGATGCGCAGGTAGCCGTCGTCGTCGAGGCTCCCGATGTCGCCGGTGCGGAAGAAACCGTCCTCGGTGAACGCGGCGGCCGTCTCCTCGGGGAGGTTGTGGTATCCGCGCATCACCGGGCGGCCCCGGAGCAGGATCTCCCCGTCGGTGTCGATCCGGCACTCCAGGTCGCCCATCGCCCGGCCGACGGTGCCGATGCGCAGGCCGTCGGTCGGGTTGAGGAAGCTGCCGGCGCTGGTTTCGGTGAGGCCGTACCCCTCGGAGATCGGCAGGTTGGCGGCGGCGAAGAACGTGGCGATCTCCGTGCTCAGCGGAGCGGCGCCGGAGACCAGCACCCGGATCCGACCGCCGAGACGGGCCTGGAGCTTGCTGAACACCAGCTTCTCGGCCAGCGCGTACCGCAGCCTCAGCCCGGCCGGGACCGGTTGGCCCGCCTGCTCCAGCGTGACCTTCTCCTTGCCGACCCGCACCCCCCAGGCGAAGATCTTCGCCTTCGCGCCGCCGGCGTCCTGCGCGGTGGTGACCGCCTTGTTGTAGACCTTCTCGAAGACCCGGGGCGCCCCGCACATCAGCGTCGGCCGCACGACGGCCAGCAGCTCGACCAGCTTCTCGACCCGGCCGTCGACGTAGGTCGGCAGGCCCACGTGGGTCACGCCGCAGAGCAGGGTCTTGCCGAACGAATGGGACAGCGGGAGCCAGAGATATTGCAGGTCGTCGTCGCGCAGCAGCCCCATCTCGGCCTGGGCGACCCCCTCCCAGCACCAGCCGCCGTGCAGCAGTTCCACGCCCTTGGGTTGGCCGGTGGTACCGGAGGTGTAGATGAGGGTGGCCAGGTGCTCCGGCCCGAGGTCGGCGACCAGGCGCTCGACCAGCCCCGGGTCGTCGGCCAGCGTCCGGGCACCCCGCTCCTCCAGCTCGGCCAGGGTGAGCTGTGGCACGGCCGCGGCCGGGTCGGGCGCGCCGTCGAAGAGCACCACGTGGGTCAGCGCGGGCAGTCGCGCGCCGCTGATCTTCGCGGCCTGGGCCGGGTTCTCCGCGAACGCCACCCGGGAGCCGGAGTCGGCGACGATGAACGTCGCGTCCTCGGGCTCCGTGGTCGGGTACACGGTGGTGGTGGCACCGCCCGCACACATGATGCCGAAGTCGGCGATCACCCAGTCGAGCCGGGTGCTCGACAGGATCGCCACCGGGTCCTCCTGGCCGACACCGAGACCGTGCAGCCCGGCCGCGACCGCCCGGGCCCGCTGCCCGACCTGCGCCCAGGTCAGCCAGACCGGCCCGGAGTCGTCGGGGGCGGGG
>NZ_SMKJ01000478.1:0-3102 GCF_004348615.1 Micromonospora sp. KC207 | reverse complement strand
GCCAGTGGGGGCGTGGAGGGCGTGTGTGGGGCAGGCGTGTCCGCGTCGGCGGGCAGGCGCAGCCTCCAGCCGGGCCGGATGAGGTCGGGGTCGGTCAGGCTGCCGGTGGTGAAGCGTGTGCCGCGGTTGAGGGAGTAGATCTCCCGCCACCGGTCGGCGTCGTCGAGGCGGCGGGCGGCGATCCCGGACAGGGTGTCGCCCCGGCGCACCGTGACGGTGCGCGGCTTCACTGCGGTCCCGGTGTCGTCCCGGTCATCCGAAGCCCCAGTGGGGCGAGGGCTGCTGTCGGCGTTGCCCGCTGGTGGTGTGGGGTTGTCTGCGAGATCCGCGGCCGTGACGGCGAGGGCGGGGGCGGTGCCGCTGGCACCGGTGGTCACGGCGGTGGCACCGAGCAGCGCCGCGGTCAGGCCCTGCACCGGTCCCGGGAGGCGGAGCTGGCCGAGCCGGCGCGGGCGGTGGCCGGCACGATGGTGCAGGTGGGTGAGCACGGTGGTGGCCAGCAGCGCCCAGAGAGCCCACCCGGCGGCGAGCGCCAGGACGGTGAGGAATCCCGGGGTCAACGGTTGCCCGATCCACGCCTGGACCTCGTCGCCGTCCGGCCACCGCAGCTGGGGGCGGCCGAGGCTGTACAGCAGCAGCGCGGGAGCGCCGATGACGAGACCGGCGGTCAGGGTCCTGCCGATGCGAGCGGTGGTCCGGATGCCCATGACGTCCCTTCCTGCCGACCTGGTGGGATGTGCGGCAACGCTAGGCCCGGGCAGGCCGGTGGGGACGCCTGCGGCGGATCACACAAGCTCACAGCGCCTTACACGACCTCACAACCGCAGGTCACGACCCCGGCGCCTGCCCTGTGACCTCTGAGTGCGCGTGCACGGGTAGGCGGGCCGAACGCGGGCAGAGACGCTTCCGCCGTCGTGCTGTCGGGCTGCTTCGCCCTGGCGTCGCCACGTAAGGCTGGTGCCGCAACGGCCATCGACAGGAACGATGCGCGGGGTCCTGGTCGTCGAGGGGTGCCCGCCCATCGACGTCCTTGCGCCCGCGTCCGGCACGTGAAAGTGCTTTTCACGGGTGACGTGAGGATCTTCTTCATGTTTGACTGGCTCGCATGTCGGGGCAGGCGCGGCTGGCGATCGACTACGGTTCCGCCAGCACGGTGGCGGTGTTGGCGTGGCCTGACGGCCGGTGGACCCCGGTGACCGTCGACGGCGTGCCAGCGATGCCCAGCGCCGTGTGGGTCGCCGAGGACACCAGTGTGTGGACCGGGCAGCAGGCGTGGCAGGCCGCCACGCACCAGCCACACCGGTTCGTCCCGGCCCCGCAACGCCTCGCCGAACAGAGCATCGACGTCGACGGCCGGCAGGTCGAGGCGACCGACCTGGTGGCGGCCACCCTCCGGCGGATAGCCGAGCACGCCGGGCAGATGGTCGGCGGGCCGATCGAGGACGTACGGCTCGTGGTGCCGGCCGGGTGGGGGCCAAGGCGGCGTACGTGGATGCGGCACGCGGCGCACCGCGCCGGCCTGGGACAGCCCCGCCTGGTCGAGGCGCCGGTCGCGGTGGCGCAACACCTGCTGGCCACCGGCACCCAGACACCGGTCGGCGCCTATCTGATGGTGGTGGACGTCGGCGGCGGGGCGGAGGTCACGGTCCTGCGTCGTGGCCCCGCCGGGTTCGAGGTCCTCGCCACCCTGGCCGACCCCGCCGCCGGCGGCGACGCCATTGACCACGCCCTCGCCACGGTCCTGGCCGGGCAGGGCGATGGCGGTGGGTGGGCGTGGGCGGCGAGCGTGCGGACCGCGAAGGAAGCCCTCGCCCAGCACGCCGCCATCACCGTTCCCCAACCCACTGGGACGGCGGTGGTGGCGACCAGTGTGATGTTGGAGCAGGCGGCGCGGCCGGTCCTGCAGCGGGTCGGGCAGCTCGCCGTCGACGCGGTCATCGCCGCCGAGCTCACCCCGGCGGACCTGGCCGGGGTGTACCTGGTCGGCGGCACCGCACGCCTACCTGCGGCAGCCGCCGTCATCGCCGAGCGCACCGGCCTCACCCCGCGGGTCGTCGATGACCCGATGCTCACCGCCGCCCGTGGGGCGGCCGACGCGAACACCACCGCGCCTACCGCAGGCGGCGTGGGAGGGCCGGAGCCGGAGGTGCCGCCGGCACGGCGGGTGCTGCCCGTCGCGGTGGCCGGGTTCGCGTCGCTGGCGATGATCAGCCAGATGCTGCTCACCATCGACTGGCGCGGGGTGTATCCGAACGAGTGGGCGATCCCCTCCTGGGGGCAGCTGGCGATGGCGTCGGTGTTCGCGGTCATCGCCTGCCTGTCCGCCGGCACGCTCCTCGGCGCCCTGGCCGCCGCCCACAGCGCAGGGAACGCCACACGGTCACCCGCAGGAATGGTCAGCCTCGGCATCCTGTCGGCGGTCTCGCTGGGCATGGGCCTGGCCAGCCTCTACGCCGTGGTCGCCGCCCAGTACCTCGGGATGCCAGTCGGCCCGTTCCTGCGATGGGCGCTGCTGCCCGTCACCCCGATCGTTGTCCTCGCCCTCGTCGCCGCGGTCGTGGCCGCCCTCCAATGGCGCACCCCACCCGGCGGATGGTCGGCCCTCCTGTCGTTCCCGACCGGTTCCGTCCTCGCCGCCGCGATCGGGATGGGCCTCGTCCAGTACTCGATGACCGCGGACCGGTGGCCCGACATGGTGCTCTTCATCGACCTCGCCGGCCGTTTCGGAGGGCTGCTGATCGGCATCGGCGCGGTCATGGCCCTGATCCGCCCCTGGCTGCTGCGACTGGTCATCGGCGCGCCGCTGGCCGTCATCACCGCCGCGATCACGTCGCAACGCATGCTCGGCGTCCTCGCCGGCATCTACGCCACCGCCGTAACCATGTGGTGGGTGTACCGGCTGTGGACCCGCCTCGTCCGCACCCCAGCAGCCGCACATGACCGGTGACCACCCCACCCCCGTAAGCCGGACCCGTCCCCGCTCGCCTGGGCGGGCTGGCCGGTGGGGGTGGGCGCGGTGAGATGGCCCCGCCAGGTCGCCTCCGCGGCAGCGCTCACCACCGTCCTGGCCGTCCCACCGATCGTGCTCGCCCACACCGTCGG
>NZ_SMKJ01000477.1:0-3108 GCF_004348615.1 Micromonospora sp. KC207 | reverse complement strand
CCTCCGACCTGACCCGCCCGGCGCTGCCGTCCGCGGCCGGCGAGAGCGTGTTCCGCGAGCTGCCCGCCGAGCTGGCGCAGCGGGTGCGGCGGTTCAGCCGGGACGAGCGGGTCACCCCGTTCACCACCCTGCTGAGCGCGTTCGGGGTGCTGCTGTTCCGGTTCACCGGCCAGGACGACCTGGTGATCGGCACCGGCACGAGCGGCCGGGACGAGCGGACCGCCGGCCTGATCGGGTTCTTCGTGCGGACCCTCCCGCTGCGGCTGGACCTCACCGGCGACCCGAGCTTCCGCGAGCTGCTCGCCCGGGTCCGGGCCACCGCCGCCGACGGGTACGAGCACGACGGCGTCCCGTTCGACGCCCTGGTCCACGCGGTGGCCCCGCACCGGGAGGCCGGCCGCCACCCCCTGTTCGACGTGGTGGTGGAGTACGAGAGCGGCCCCGAGGCGTTCGCCTTCGACCTGCCCGGCGTCACCGCCGAGCCGCTGCCGCTGGGCCTGGCCAAGGCCCCCGTCGACCTGATGGTCTACCTGTCGCACGGCGAGACGCTGCGCTGCCACGTGGAGTACCGCACGCAGGTGCTCGACCGGGCGAGCGTGGACCGGCTGCTCGACCACCTGCACCTGCTGCTCGACGTGCTGACCCGCGCGCCGGGCGAGCCCCTGTCCCGGCTGGCCGGTCGGCTCGACGACCCCGCAGGCCGGCCGGTGGGGCCGCGCCCCGCCCCCGCCGCCGACCGGCTGCACGACCTGTTCCTCCGGCAGGCCGACCGCACCCCCGACGCGGTGGCCGTGGTCGACGGGCAACGGCGGTGGACGTACCGGGAACTGCGGGACCGGGCGCGGGAGCTGGCCCGCCGGGTCGCGGCCCACGGCATCGGCCCGGACGACCTGGTGGCGGTGCTGCTGCCGCGCCGGCCGGAGCTGGTCGCGGCGCAGCTCGGCGCACTGCTGGCCGGCGCGGCCTTCCTGCCGCTGGACCCGGACCTGCCGGTGGCCCGGCTGCGCGACCTGCTCGCAGACAGCGGCGCCCGCCTGCTGCTGACCGCCGCCGACGTCGTCGACCCCACCCGGACCGCCACCCACGCCGACGGTTCGACGGGGATCACCGTCGGCGAGGGCCCCCCGGTGGTCCGGGCGCTGGTGGACCGGCCCGGCGAGCCCGGCCTGCCCGACCCGGTCGATGCCGCCGGGCCCGCGCACCTCGCCTGGTGCGTCTACACCTCCGGCTCCACCGGTCGGCCCCGGCTGGTGGGCGTGCCGCACCGCGCGGCGGCCGACGTCGTCGACTGGCACGCCCGCGCACTGGCCCTCACCGGCGCGGACACCGTGGCGCACGCGCTCGGCCTCGGGTTCGACGCGAACCTCGCCGAGATCCATCCGGCGCTGGCCGCCGGGGCGAGCCTGCACCTCGTACCGTCGCGGGTGCGCGCGGACCCGGCGCGGCTGGTCGACTGGTGGCGGCGCGCGAAGGTGACCGTCGCCTTCCTGCCGGCCCCGCTGGCGGAGCTGGTCCTCGCGCTGCCGCCGGCCCCGACCGTCCGGGCCCTGGTTGTCGGCGGCAGCCAGCTACGTCGCCGCCCGCCCGCCGGGTACCCGGCCGTGGTGCTCAACGCCTACGGCCCGACCGAGGCCGCGATCGTCACCACCGCCGGCCCGGTGCCCCCCGACGGGACCGGCCCGATCGACATCGGCCGTCCCGTGGATTATCGCCGCCTGCACGTGCTGGGCCGCGACGGCACGCCGGTGCCGGCCGGCGCGGTCGGCGAGCTGCACGTCGGCGGCACCGGCCTCGCCCGGGGCTACCTCGGGCGGCCCGGCGCGACGGCGGCGGCGTTCCTGCCGGACCCGTTCGCCGCCGAGCCGGGGGCCCGGGCGTACCGGACCGGCGACCTGGTGCGGCTGCGCGGCGACGGCACGGTGGAGTTCCTCGGCCGGGTCGACGACCAGGTGAAGATCGCCGGCCACCGGGTCGAGCCGGGCGAGCCGGCCGCCGCGCTGGCGCTCCTGCCGGGGGTACGGCAGGCCGCCGTCGTCGCCCGGCACGACCGGGTCGAGCCCTACCTCGTCGGGTACGTCGTTCTCGACGACGAGGCCGGGCCGCCGGCCGCCCGCACCGCCCGGCTGGCCGCCGAGCTGGGGGAGCGGCTGCCGGACCACCTGGTGCCCCGGGCCTGGGTGGTGCTGGACGCGCTTCCCGTCGGCGACACCGGCAAGGTCGACGTGACCCGGCTGCCCGCGCCCGCCGCCCCGCCCGCCGGCGAGGAGCCGGGGCCGGGGGTGGAACGGCTCGTCCACGATGCCTGGTGCGCGGAGCTGGGCGTGTCCCGGGTGCCGCTGGACGTCTCGTTCTTCGCCGCCGGGGGCGACTCCCTGGGCGCGGTCCGGCTGGCCAACCGGCTGCGCGAGGCGCTCGGCGCTGACGTCGGCGTGGACCGGGTGCTGCGCAGCCCAGGGGTGCGGGCGCTGGCCGTGGCGGCGGTGGCCGCCGGCCGCGCCCCGGCGGCCACCGCCCCGCCCTCGCCCGAACCCCTCGACGCCGCCCTGCGCGACCGGGCGCCGGCGACGTACCAGCAGGAGTTGATGTGGCACCGGCAGCGCCAGGCCCCGAACCCGGCGGCCGTGCACATGGCCGTACGCGTCGACCTCACCGGCCCTCTCGACGTGCCCGCCCTCACGGCGGCGGCCGACGCTCTGGTCGCCCGGCACGAGGCGCTGCGCACCCGGGTCGTGGCCGGCGACGGCGGCGCGGTGCAGGAGGTGCTGCCCCACCGCCCGGTCACGGTGCCCGTGGTCGACCTTCCGGCCACCGACGCCGACGGGGTGCGGGCCTGGTGCGTGGCGACCGGCCGGGAGCCGTTCCCGGCCGATGGGCCGTGGCTGCGCGCCCGGCTCGCCCGGCTGACCGGGACGGGGCCCGAACCGGCCCGAGCCGGCCATGTCGCCGACCGGTGGGTGCTCCTGATGGTCGTGCACCACCTGTGCGGGGACGGCTGGTCGATGCTCCAGCTCCTCGACGAGCTGGGGCGGGCCTACGCGGGCGCGCCGCCCGAGCGCGCCCCGGCCCTGCGCTACGTCGAGCACGCGCGCCGGCAGCGTCGGGCCGAGG
>NZ_SMKJ01000476.1:0-3125 GCF_004348615.1 Micromonospora sp. KC207 | reverse complement strand
GCCCCGACCGGTCGGTGAGCCAATGGGGCGGCTTCCTGACCGCGCCGGACGCCTTCGACGCCCCGTTCTTCCAGATCAGCCCGCGTGAGGCCCGCCGGATGGACCCGCAGCAGCGGATCTTCCTGGAGGAGGCGTACCGGGCCGTCGAGGATGCCGGGTACGCCCCGGCGGCGCTGGCCGGCCGACCGGTCGGCGTGTTCGTCGGCGCCCGCGCCAACGACTACGACCAGCAGGTCACCGCCGCCGAGGACATCTCGTCGCAGGTGTTCCTCGGCACGGACATGTCCATCCTGGCCGGGCGGGTGGCGTACCTGCTCGACCTGACCGGCCCCACCCTCACGGTCGACACCGCCTGTTCGTCCGCGCTGGTCGCGCTACACCTGGCCGTGCAGAGCATCCGGCGCGGCGAGTGCGAGGCGGCGGTCGCCGGTGGCGTCTTCGTCGCCCCGTCACCGCGCTTCCTGGTGATGGCCTCCAAGACCGACATGCTGTCGCCGACCGGCGCGTGCCATACCTTCGACGACGCCGCCGACGGCATGACGGTCGGCGAGGGCGCCGGCGCCGTCCTGCTCAAGCCGCTGGACCGGGCACTCGCCGACGGGGACCACGTGCACGCGGTCATCCGGGGCACCGCGACCAACCACAACGGACGTACCCAGGGGCTCACCGCCCCGGCCACCCGGTCGATGCGCGACCTGGTCACCCGCCTGTACCGCGCGGCCGACGTGGACGTGCGTACCGTCGGCTACCTGGAAGCTCAGGGCACCGGCACCCGACTGGGCGACCACATCGAGTTGGCCGCGCTCGGCGGGGCGTTCACCGAGCTCGGCGCAAAAGCCGGCGGCTGCGTCGTCGGCTCGCACAAGCCCAACCTCGGGCACGGCATCACCGCCGCCGGGATGGCCGCGCTGGCCAAGGTGGTCCTGGCGCTGCGGCGGCGGGAACTGCCGGCCACCATCGGCGTCCGACAGCTCAACCGCAACGTCACCCTCGACGGCGGGCCCTTCCAAATCTCCGGGGAGACCCGACCCTGGCCCGCCACGCCCGGCACCCCGCTGCGTGCCGGAATCAACTCGTTCGCGTTCAACGGCACCAACGCCCACGCCATCCTGGAGCAGCCGCCGGCCGTACCGCCGCCGTCGCCCGGCCGGCCGCCGTACCTGGTCCCGGTCTCCGCTGGTTCCGTGTCCGCGCTGCGGCGACGGCTGGTGGACCTGCGGTCCTGGGCGGCCGGCGCGCCCGACGCCCCGCTCGCGGACGTGGCCTACACCCTGCAGGTGGGACGGGCGCACCTGGTGCACCGGGTGGCGCTGGTCGTCGAGGACCTCGCCGACCTGGTCGCCGAGCTGGACCGCCAGCTCGCCGCGCTGCCCACTTCGACCCCGGCGGGCCCGGCGACCGGTGACACGCGGGCCCGCGAGCTGGCCGTCCCCGACGCCGCCCCGTCCGCGCTGCGCGAGCTGGCCGAGCTGTACGCGGTCGGCGCGACGGTGCCGTTCGACACCCTGCACCGGCCGGGCACCCGGCGGCGGGTGCCGCTGCCCACGTACCCCTTCGACCCGCACCGCTACTGGATCGCCGCGTCCACCCCCGGGCCGGCGGTGGCGCCCGCCGGGGCCGCCTCGGCCGGGCTGCTCGACGCCGGGGCCCCGGCGTTCGGTCCGGACCGGCTCGCCGCGCACCGCGAGGCGCACCTCGCGCTCGGCCGGTGGGTCCGCGACCTGCTCTTCCACGTGCTCGCCACGGCTGGTGAGGGGTGGCGGCCGGGCGACCGGTATGACGTCGCCGTGCTGGGTGAGCGGTGGGGTGTGGTGGACCGGCACCGGCCGTACTTCCAGAAGATCGTGCAGGTCCTCATCGACGGCGGCCAGCTGCGCCGCGACGGGTCGACGGTGGAGGTGGTCGCCGCACCCCGAGCCCGGTCCGACCTCGACCGGGAACGCGCCGACCTGGCCGCCCGGCACCGGGAGGCCGCCGCCTACACCCCGCTGCTGACCGTCTGCCTGGACAACTACCCGAAGATCCTGTCCGGTGCCGTGCCGGCCACCGAGGTGCTCTTCCCTGGCTCGTCGCTGGCGCTGATGGAGAGCCTCTACCGGGGCAACGACATGGCCGACCACTGCAACGAGTTGGTGGCCTGGAGTGCGGCACGGCTGCTGGGCGAACGCGTCCGTGTCGCACCGGGCGCGCGTCTCGAGGTGGTCGAGGTCGGCGCCGGGACGGGTTCCACCACCCGGTACGTCCTGCCCGCCATCCAGGAGTACGGCGACCGGCTGCGTTACCTCTACACCGACGTGTCGGCGGCCTTCGGCCGGCACGGCGCCCGGCGGTTCCAGGGCGAGCACCCGTATGTGCGATTCGCCCGGCTGGACGTGTCCACCGACCCGGTCGGGCAGGGCCACCCGGCGGGCGGCACCGACCTGGTCGTGGCGACCAACGTACTGCACGCCACACCCGACATCCGGGCCACCGTGCGGCACCTGCGGACGCTGCTGCGCCCCGGTGGCGCGGTGGTGATAAACGAGCTGACCACCGTGCCGGACGTGTACGCGATCATCGCCGGCCTGCTCGACGGCTGGTGGCTCGCCCGCGACCCGCAGCTGCGGCTGCCCAGCTCGCCGGTGCTCACCGCGCAGACCTGGCGGTCGGTGCTGGCCGAGGCGGGCTTCACCGGTGTGACCGTGTTCGGTCCGCCCACGGGTCCGGACGGGGTCGGTCCGCACGGTGTGGGCCAGCACGTGATCGTGGCCACCGCCGGTGCCGAGGTGGGACCGGCGGTGGCCGTGCCGGCCACGCCCGCCGGGCCGCTGCCCCCGGCGCCGACTCCGACGGTGGACGTGCCCGTGCCGTCGCGGGCGGACCTGGCCGGGTTGCGGGAACGGCTGACCGCCGTCGTCGCCGAGGTGATCGAGACCGACCCGGCCGCGATCGACCCCGACCGGCCGTTCGCCGAGTACGGCATCGACTCGATCCTCGGCCTCGAACTGGTCGACGCCGTGAACGCCGCCGTCGGTACCGACCTCAGCCCGACCGCGTTGTTCGACCACGGCTCGGTGACCCGGCTCGCCGCGCACGTCGCCGCCCACGCCCCGACCCCCCGTGCCACGGGCGCGCCGCTTCCCGTC
>NZ_SMKJ01000475.1:0-3134 GCF_004348615.1 Micromonospora sp. KC207 | reverse complement strand
TGGTGGGACGGTGGCGGGTTGGGATTAGCCTGCGGGCCATGAACCAGTCTGCGGACCAGCGTTCCGCCTTCATCGTCGACGTGCTGACCGAGGAGTTCGGCCAGTCGATGGCGCTCGACCCCGCGGCGTTCCGCCGCAAGTTCCGCAAGATGGCCGCCTCGCCGTTCGCCTTCTACCGGGGCAGCGCCTCGCTCTTCTACGCCGACCAGCGCGGCGACTTCGCCGACGACGCGTTCCTGGACGAGCGCACCAGCCGGGTGTGGATCCACGGGGACCTGCACGCGGAGAACTTCGGCACCTACATGAACGCCTCCGGGCAGCTCGTGTTCAACGTCAACGACTTCGACGAGGCGTACGTCGGGCCGTTCTCCTGGGATCTGCGCCGCCTCGCCGCCAGCGTCGCCCTGCTCGGGTACGCCAAGGCGCTCTCCGACCGCGTGATCGGTGACCTGGTCGCCGGCTTCGTCCGGTCGTACCTGACGGAGCTGCGGGCCATCGCCGCCGGTGGGGACGACGCGATCGGCTCGATCACCCTGGACAACGCCGACGGGGTGCTGCGCCGGGTGCTCCAGCAGGCCCGGCTCAACACCCGGGTCGACCTGCTCGCCACGCAGACCACCATCGACAACTACGAGCGACGGTTCTCCCTCGGCGACGGGGTGTACGAGATCGACGGCGACACCCGGGACAAGGTCTGCGCGGCGTTCGCCGACTACCTCGGCACCCTGCCGAAATCCTCGGCGAAACTGCGTCCGGTATCCGCGCACATCAAGGACGTCGTGCTGCGCAAGGGGGTGGGCATCGGCTCGGCCGGGCTGCCGTCGTACAACCTGCTGCTGGAGGGGCACACCCAGGCGCTGGAGAACGACGTCGTCATCTACATGAAGCAGGCCCAGGTGCCGGCGGTGGCCCGACACATCGACGACGAGCGGGTGCGGTCGTACTTCCGGCACCAGGGGCACCGGACGGCGGAGTCGCAGCGGGCGCTCCAGGCGCACGCCGACCCGTGGCTGGGCTTCACCGAGCTGGACGGGGCCGGCCAACTCGTCGCCGAGGTCTCCCCGTACGCGGCCGACCTGGACTGGGCGGACGTCAACGAGCCGGAGGAACTGGCCGGGGTGCTGGCGGACCTGGGCCGGGCGGTGGCCCGGATGCACTCGGTGGCCGACGACGAGTCCAGCCACGACCTGGTCGACTACTCCACCGAGGAGGCGATCGTCGCGGCGGTGGACGCCGACCCCGAGGGGTTCGTCACCGGGCTGGTGGAGTTCGCCCACGCGTACGGGCTGCGGGCCCACGAGGACCACCGGCTCTTCGTCGACCTGTTCCGCAACGGCCGGTTGCCCGGCATCTGAGCACGGGCGGGCCGGCGCTCAGGCGGTGAAGTCGAGCACCACCTTGATGTCGTCGCCGGTGGGGGTGTACGCCTCGGCGTACGCCGCCACCGGCACCCGGCGGGTGATCAGCGCGTTCAGCCAGGACTGGTCGGCGCGGGCGAGCGCCGTGGCGGCCAGGTCCCAGTGCCGGCGGTTGGCGTTCACCGAGCCGAACACCACGTTGTTCTCCAGCACCAGCTCCCGGTTGAGCGCCCCGGCGTCGAAGTCGAGGCTCCGGCCGCCGCTGGACACGCCGGTGAGGCAGACGATCCCCGTCGGCCCGGCCTTGCGCATCGCGTCCAGCACGACCGACGGGGCGCCCGTGCACTCCACCACCACGTCCGGGTCGAGGTCGAGAGCCCGCATCGGCCCTGTGTGGTACGTCGCGCCTAGCGCCCGGACCAGGTCCGGTTTCGGCCCGGTCGAGGTGCGGTCCAGCACGTGCACGGCGAACCCGCGCTGGGTGGCGAGCAGCGCCGCCAGCAGGCCGATCGGTCCGGCCCCGGTGACCAGCACGGTCTGCGGCTGCCACTCGGCGCGGGCCCCGATGCGCTCGATCTGGTCCCACGCCTTGGCCACCACGCTGGTCGGCTCCAGCAGCATCCCCACCGGGGCGAGGGCGGGGTCCAGCCCGACGGCGAAGCGCGGCTGGACCCGCCACCGGTCCCGGGCGAAGCCGGGCAGCCCCTTGATGCCGTGCTCGGTGTACTCGCCGTTGCGGCACATGTCCCACTCGCCGACCGCGCAGTTGGCGCAGGGCACCGGGTCCGGGTGCCGGACGATGCCGACCACCAGGTCGCCGGGGTGCAGGATGCCGCTCGGGTCCTCCAGCACCCGGCCCAGCGACTCGTGGCCGAGCACCAGGGTCGGCGTCCCGGGCGGGGCCTGGCCGAAGGAACCGTCGACGATCTCGTGGTCGGTGCCGCAGATCCCGACGGCCAGCGCCTCGACGAGGATCGCCCCCTCCTCGGCTGGCGGCTCCGGGTGGTCGTCCACCAGGCGCAGCGAGTTCGGGACTCCTGGGGTGACGGTCACGGCGCGCACGATCCTCATCTTTCCCCGCCGGGCCCGTCGCCGCCGGGCAAACCGGCATCCGGTCCGGTGTCCGGCCCGGCGGGTGTCCGGTGTCCGGCCCGGTGTGCGCTCCGGCGTCCAGGCCGGCATCCGGGCGGGCGTCGGCCATAGGATCAGCGGCATGACTCCGGAAGAGGTCGGCCAGCGGCTGGTGGCGCTGCTCGCGCCCGTCGAGGCCATCGCGTCGGTCTCCGGCGGCCAGGCGTACGCCCGGGCCACCGTCGACGTACCCCCGGCGGGCTGGCGCGACGCGCTGCGTGTGGCCCGGGACGACGCCGACCTGGCCTGCGACTTCTTCGACTGGCTCTCCGCCGTCGACCAGCTCGCCGACGGCTGCGAGGTGGTCGCCCACCTGTGGTCGACCGGGCACCGGCACGGCCTGCTGCTGCGTACCCGGGTGTCGTGGGACGCGCCCCGGGTGGACTCGGTCGTCGACCTCTACCCCGGTGCGGCCTGGCACGAGCGGGAGACGTTCGAGATGTTCGGCGTCGACTTTCCCGGCCACGGGGAGCTGCGTCCGCTGCTGCTGCCGCCTGAGTTCGAGGGGCACCCGTTGCGCAAGGAGTTCGTGCTCGCCTCCCGGGTGGCCAAGCCCTGGCCGGGCGCGAAGGAGCCGGGTGAGTCGACCGCCGGCGGCCGGCGGGCGGTGCGCCCACCGGGCGTACCGGCCCCGGGGGAGTGGGG
>NZ_SMKJ01000474.1:0-3155 GCF_004348615.1 Micromonospora sp. KC207 | reverse complement strand
GCCCCCCACACCCCGTACGCGGTGCCCCGGTCCCGGCCCGCGTACGCCCCGTCGAGCAGCGCGAAGGTCGTCGCGAACATGGCCGCCGCGCCGACGCCCTGCGCCGCGCGCGCCGCGACCAGCGCCGACGTGCCGGGCGCGAGACCGCACGCCAGCGACGCCAGCGCGAACACCACCACCCCGACCAGGTACGTCCGCCGGTGCCCGATGCGGTCGGCCAGCGCACCCGCCCCGAGCACCAGCGCCGCCAGCGCGAGCGCGTACGCGTCGACGACCCACTGCACCGCGCCGAACGACGCGTCCAGGTCGCGGACCAGGTCCGGCAGCGCGACCGTCACCACCGTGACGTCGACCAGCAGCATGAACGTGCCCAGGCAGACCGCCGTCAGGGGTAACCATCTGCGCATGCCGACACCCGCGTCTCTCCCGGCCCCGCGCGGCCCGCCGACGGGCCGGCACTCCTCACCCCGTACAACGCGGCTCGCCCCGTCACGTCACCGGCGTGTCGGGCGACAAGAGCCGGACCGGCGGTGCGGGCCCCAGCCCGGGGCACCCTCAGCCCGCGCCACGCACCTGCTCGAAGACCAGGCTCGTCTGGGTGTGCTGCACCACCGGGTCCACCGCCAGATGGTCCAGCACGAAGTCCCGCAACGCGTCCGCGGACGCGGCCCGCACGTGCAGCACGTAGTCCTCCGCGCCGGCCACGTGGAACACCGACATCACCCCCGGCAGGCGCACCGACCGGGCCCGGAACGCGTCCACCGCCGCCCGCTCGTGCGCCGTCAACCGCACCGACACCAACGCCTGCAACGGCAGGCCCACCGCCGCCGGATCCACCTCCGCGTGGAACCCCCGGATCGCCCCGCACTCCCGCAACACCCTGGTTCGGGTCAGGCAGGTCGACGCCGCCACCCCGACCCGCTCGGCGAGGGCGTTGTTCGGCAACCGGCCGTCGGCCGCCAGCTCGGTCAGGATCGCGCGATCGACGTCGTCCAGGGCCGCGAACGGCCGCACATCATTCGGTGCAACGGGCATCCACCCATCCTGCTCCGAATCAGAGCGTAACTGAAGGCCAACAGACAGAATCTTCTGCGGTTTCCATGCCTTGCGTCACCGCGATGTTCGACTCGTCCCGCCATGGCAGTGCCGTGGGCACCAGAGCCGCGCAGCCGTGCCGTCGCCCCGCCCGCAGCTCTGGACCGCCACGCGGCCCTGCTTCCGCACCCGCTGCACGTCGCCGGCCAGGACCGCCCTCGTGGCGGCCTCGCAGGCATGGATCAGCGCGGGCGAGGAGGTGGTGCAGCACACGCGCGGCACGGGCACCCGTGCGGTGGTGACGAGATGGCCGTCGCCGGGGCAAAGCCCCAGGAGGCCGGCGTAGGCACGCGGATCTGTCGGATTGTCGACGTGGGGGCGGCGCCGGAGACATCGCGCGCTGGCCTGCTGCTTGCTCTCGGGCCGGTCGCCGCACCAGTGGCGGACCGTCGAGTACGCAAGCCCGACGCTGCGGGCGGCCCCGGCGACGCTTCGCCCAAACAGGTGCAGCGTTCGGGCAGGGCGCTCAGGCGCGGGTGTGCCCGCTCATACCCGAACGCCGGTCCTGGCGTCTTTGTGCCCTCGGTGGGATTCGAACCCACACTGGATGCAGTTTGAGTGCATTGCCTACTGCCGGTTGGGCTACGAGGGCCTTCCATGATTCGACCCTGACAGACTACCCACTACGCTAGGGACGGCGACACCCGGCACGGCGGGTGTCGGGCGCAGACTGGTGGGAGTGGCTCGTGGCCGAGACGCAGACGGATGCCGAGCGCAGGCGGGTGTTGATCGCCGAGGACGAGGCGCTCATCCGGCTCGACCTGGCCGAGATGCTCGTCGAGGAGGGCTACGAGGTCGTCGGCGAGGCCGGCGACGGCGAGACCGCCGTCCGGCTCGCCGAGGAGCTGAAGCCCGACCTGGTCATCCTCGACATCAAGATGCCGATCATGGACGGGCTGGCCGCCGCCGAGCGGATCGCCGGCGCCCGGATCGCCCCGGTGATCATCCTGACCGCGTTCAGCCAGCGGGACCTGGTGGAGCGGGCGCGGGCGGCCGGCGCGATGGCGTACCTGGTGAAGCCGTTCCAGAAGAGCGACCTGGTGCCGGCCGTGGAGATCGCCCTGTCGCGCTACTCGGAGATCGCCGCGCTGGAGGCCGAGGTCGCGGGCCTGACCGACCGGCTGGAGATCCGCAAGACGGTGGAGCGCGCCAAGGGCGCGCTGATGACCACGTACGGGATGACGGAGCCGCAGGCGTTCAAGTGGATCCAGCGCACGGCGATGGACCACCGGATGACCATGAAGGAGGTCGCCGAGCGGATCCTCGCCGAGACCGCCGGCGGCGAGGTGGCCCAGCCTGCCTCCTGACCCGCCGGGTCCCGTTGATCGTCGGACAGTTTCTGTCCGGAGCGAACCGCAATCCTTCAAGACCCGTGTCCCGCTCCCTCGGCGCGGGTCCCGGGTGCTCCGGTCGATCGATACGATCGGATGCATGCCTCGTCGCCGCCCGCGTCGGGCAGCGGGCCCGCTGCGGGCCCTGCTCGGCGTGCTCGCCGGGCTCGCGGTGCTGCTGGCGGGCTGCCGATCGCCGGAGCGCGCCGAGCCCGTCCCGGAGCCGCTGCGCCCGGACTGGCGGGCGCTGACCCTGCCGATGCCGCCGGGGGCCCCGGGGCGGCTGTTGCTGCGGGACGCTGCGGCGTGCGGCGGGCGCTGGTTCGTGGTGGGCGCGGTCGCGGACGCGGCGGGCGTGACCCGGCCGGCGGCGTGGTCGAGCATGGCCGCGACGGCGCTGCCCGCGTCCCCGGCCTCGTCGGGGCCGCCCTCGTTGGGCGTCGACGCCTTCGCGTGGTCGCCGTTGCGGCTGACGCCGCGCAGCGCGTACGGCGCGGAGAACGTGCTCACGGCGGTCGGCTGCCGTGACGGCCGGCTGGCGGCGGTGGGCGCGAAGAGCGGCGGGGTGCACGGCAATCCCCGGATCAGCACGTGGCGGCAGCTCGCCGACGGCTCGGTGGTGGAGGCGCCGGCGGAGTTCGAGGTGTTCGGCGGCCCCGACGCGGTGAACGTGGGGCGGATCGCGGGCGGCCCGGCGGGGTGGGTGATCGCCGGCAACCGGGGCACCGG
>NZ_SMKJ01000473.1:0-3206 GCF_004348615.1 Micromonospora sp. KC207 | reverse complement strand
GTCGGGTTGGAGGTGCTGGCCATACCGTTGGGCGATCATGGTCACCTCCACCGCAATGCCATCGTCCCGCGATCAGCACATTAGTACGAATCTGAGATGGGGCAACCGCGTAGCGTTCCCTGACGCAGGACAACTGTCTCGTGGGAGTGGCATGATCGGTTGCCCCGTAGTGCGGCATTGCCGCCTAGGTCCGACATGAGCGAAATGCCCACTAACGGCGCGTAGCCGCAGGTGAACGCTACGAAACATGGTCGTTACAAACTCCGGGCAGTCCGGCGGATCGGGACAGCCTCGGACCGGGCGGGCATCTCAGGCAGTGGATCTGTGAGCGGATACGCGACCGCCCCCGACCAGCACGGTCGGGGGCGGCTCTGCGTCAGAGGGTTAGGTCGCGTCGCGGTGGATTCGCCGGGCCCGGTTCCACGCCCGGCGGCCGAGGCGTAGCCGCTTGCCGGTGGCCCTGCACCAGCGGCACGGGCGGGACAACTTCCGGTTGCCGGTGGCGCGGTGGTGGCCGCTGCCCTTGCACACCCAGCAGTCCCGGTAGGGCCGTACGGCGCACGACAGCGGGTAGGCCAGAGCGGCGGCGGCGAGGATAGCGATTGTGGTCAGGGTCCCTCTCACGGTGCCTCCAGGCGGGTTTCTAGGGTGCGGTCAGCCCCGGCGGGCTATCAGCTATCCCGCAGGTCACAGCGGGTGCAGTGCGCTAGCGGGTGCGCTATCGGATAGCGCACCCGCCGCTATCAGTTGCCGATCCCCGGGCGCTTCTCGGCGGGCAGCGCGGCGGTCAGGGCGTCGAGTTTCACCCCGTACCGGGTGGCCCCCTTGCCGTCGTCGAGCTTGCGGTGGATCGACACGGTGGGGACCCCGGCGGCCTTCATCGCCGCGCCGAACGTCTTCACGTCCCACGCGCCGTAGACGTCGGGGCGCAGCTCGGCCAGCCGGGGCACGACCAGTTCCGACCAGAGGGCCGTTTCGCCGGGCACCCAGACGGCGCGGACGTCGGCGAGCAGGTTGTACGCCTTCACCCGCGGGCGTTCCTCGCCGGGCTCGGGTAGGGTGCCGGCCTCGCCGCGCAGGGCCATGGCGCGGTCGACGACCCGCTCAGCGGTGGGGGCGTCGACGTAGTACGTCCGCACGACGGTGGGTGCGTCGAAGAATCCGACGGCCAGGGCCATGCCCTTGTCCGTGAGTGCGAACTGGGTGGCCCGGAAGCCGTTGCGGTACATCGACGTACCCAGCACCATGTCGTTCTCCTGCTGGCCCATCACCTTCAGGCACAGCCGCGCGCCGGCGTTGCCGCTGATGCCGGTGGGCAGGCTCTTCGCGTCGGGCCGTTGGGTGGCCAACGCGAGGATGATCCCGAGGGCGGGGCCCCGCTTGACCAGGTCGGTGCACAACGCCTCGAACTCCTTGCCGTGCTCTGGGTGGGTGAACATCACCTGGCACTCGTCGATGCCCACGACGATCGGGTGCAGCCCCAGCGACCGGTTCGCGGCCAGGTCGGGCGTGACCTTCGATTCGGGGCACACGTCCGCCGGTAGACCGCGCAGCACCTTCGCGCGGCGCCGCATCTCCCCGACCAGCTCGCGCAGGGACGCCAACAGGGATTCGATCTCGTCGTCGTCGTCGCCGACGAAGTACCGGCGGGCCAGGCGCTGGAACATGCGCAGGTCACCGGTTCCCTTCAGGTCGGCAGCCCATATTTCGACCCGCGGGTCGAGGGCGGCGGCCAGCATCAGCAGCCGCAACACGAACGTCTTGCCCATGCGCGGGATGGCCCCGATGAGGATGGACACGAACATCAGCAGCCCGGACAGCGGGTTGTTCCGCTCGTCGGTGCCGAACGGCAACGGCGCGAAGATGTCCGCCCGGCCCGCCTTGAGCAGCGGCCACGCCGGTTGCGGGGTGAGCGACAGCGGCTGGTCGGCCACCCACATCTCCACCTGGCCGGTGTGCCGGCCCGGCTTGAACCACACCTGGTCGAGGGGCAGACGCAGAGCCGGGGAACCGGCAACCTGCTCACGCTTCTCGACGACCATGCCGGCGGTGACCCCGGCGGGCAGGTCGACCAGCGCCGAGTACCCGGGCCCGTCGCGCATGATCTCCCGGGGAAACAGGAAGTCGCCCGGTGCCTTGCCGTGGCCGGTGGCGAGCAGGGCGGCGCGCACCGTCTCGGCGGTGAGCTTCCGGTAGGCCCGGCCGGGGGTGACCCGGTCGAGGATGGGCCGGTCGGCCGGCCGGCCGTAGTGCGCGGCGGTGAGGACAAGGCCGACGCTGGCGGCCCACCAGCCGGCCGGGGGCACGTCGCCCAGGGCGGCGCAGACGACGACCAGGCCGCCGCCGACACCGCCGGCCAGTCCTGCGCCCCACAGGCGGCCGGCGGCTCGTCGCGCCCGGGTGTGCTCCAACGACTGCCAGGTTTGAGCGTCGTCGCGGTTGGCGGCGGTGTTCATCAGGTGCAGGTTCTCCCGGCCGCCGGCCGCCCAGAACACGACGGCGCTGCCGACCCGCCACATGCCCCGGGGCGCGTACACGAGGACCTTCACGGCGTACTTCGGCGAGCGGGTCAGGTGGTAGGCGATGGTGTGCAGGCCGTAGCCGGCCGCCCACCGGGCCAACGCCGACCGCTGGTCGGGTGACCGGAGGGCGGCCGGAACGATTGGCTTGCGCTGGCCCTGGCGGGGGATCAGCTCGGCGAAGGTGGCCGGCCGGTCGGGCGGGTCGACGGGTGCCCCGACCTGCTGGGCTTCGACGTCGTACGCCTCGGCGTCGTACTCGTCGAACGGGATGGCGGTCATGCTGGTGTCTCCTCTGCCAGAGGTGCGGGGCCCGACCGGGTGTGGCCGGGCCCCGCCTGGTCGGGTCAGTAGCCGTGCCGCCGCAGGGCGTCGAGGGCGGCGTCCGCTTCGGCCTTCGGCGCGGCCCGCAGCGCGGTCTCGAACTTGTCCTTGGCCGCGCGGAACTCTCGGCTGTCGATGTCCCGGTCGGCGGCGTCCGTCTCGTCCATGCCGAGCTTGAGCAGGCTCATTACGGTGTCGCGGTCGGGCGGCGGGGGCGGCGGCTTCTTGCTGAACAGGCCCATCGGTCAGACCTCCCACATCTGGCCGCAGGGGGTGCAGACCATGTACTTCTTGCCGTCGATGTAGGTGTAGTGGAAGGCGGGGTGGGTGCAGCTCGACATGACGGGGTCCTTCCGGTTGGGG
>NZ_SMKJ01000472.1:0-3210 GCF_004348615.1 Micromonospora sp. KC207 | reverse complement strand
TGACCACCCAGCGTCGCGAACCCATGACTACATCATCGGCCACCATCGCCACCCGAACCACATCGGACAGTCCAGTCCGACGGCAGACGTCGCACACCAGAAGCTGCCTTTTGGTGTTTACCGGTGTAGCCGCTCCTCACCGATGTTCCAATCACACGGCGCCGGGCTGGGCCACTGGGCCTGTCTCGCCAACGGTGTTTCCGGCGATCTTGGTTAGAGCGACCGGCAGTAGGTGTCACTTGAGTCGGCGGGTGGTGGGCCGGGTGTTCCAGCGGTAGAGGGTCCGTGCTCGTTGGATGAGTTGACGGATCGTGACGATGGTGGCGGCCAGGTACAGGTAGAAGTCGATGACCTGGGCGTTGCGGTCGGTGCAGCGGCGGATCTTGCCGAAGTCGTTCATCCACGAGTTCGTCCTCTCTACCACCCAGCGTTTGCCGACCTGGATCGGGGCGGGCACGCCCTTGCGGGCGATCTGCGCGTCGAAGCCGATCTCGTCGAGCAGCTCGCGGGTGCGTTTGCTGTCGTAGCCGCGGTCCAGGTGGGCGGTGACCTGCTGCGGCCAGTGATGACCGAGCTGGGCGCTGCACGCTTCGAAGGTGTCGCGCAGCAGCGGCGAGTCGTGCCGGTTGGCCGGGGCGCCGGCGATCCCGAGTGGGATGCCGTAGCCGTCGACGCCGGTCGAACGTTTCATCCCGCCTTTGCCACGGTCGACCGGGCAGCGGCCGGCCCGGTCACCGCCACACGGTGCCTTGGTGATCGCGCCGTCGGCGCTGACGTCGGCCAGGTCCAGGCCGATCATCCGGTCGTAGGCGTCCAGGGCCAGTTCGTGGAGTTGCTCGCCCAGGCCCGCCTCGGCCCACAGACGCAGACGCCGGCGGATCGTGCGATCCGAGCACTGGCCGGTGGCCACCCGTTCGTAGCCGGATCCGTAAACCAGAGCGGCGATGAGCAGCTCGTACACGACCCGATTCGGGATCCGGCGGCGGTGGCAGCCCAGGGGATGCGCCGGGTCGAACCCGGGTTGCTCGGGACACAGCACAGCGAACTGGACGAAGATCGGTTCGAGCAGCGATGATGGCAGCGCAGGCACGGGACTCCATCGGTTACAGAGCGTAGAGAACTCCGATGATCAATGGACCCGTGCCTGTTGCTGTCCCGGGGTGCCCGCCTGTCCGGATCTTGGACCTATTGCCGGTCGCTCTTACTGGAACAGCAGTCCGGTCGACCTCACCGAGATCCGCCTCGGCAACGACTACGACGTCCCCAGCCAGACCCAGACCCTCTTCGACGTCGCGGGACGACCGCTGCACTCTCTCCTGCTCGCCGGCCAGAACGGGCTCCAGGTTGAAAAGTCCCGCACCTCCATTACCTACCACGGAGACCACACCACCACCGAACCTGCCCAGGGCGAGGCGGCCATCACCACCTGGACCGACGTCCAGGGCCGCGTCGAGAAGCTCTGGCAGTACCACAGCCACACGGCGACCGGCACCTACGACGAAACCAGCTACACCTACCACCTTACCGGCCAGCTGAGCACCGTCGCGGACGCCTCGGGGAACACCTGGTCCTACACCTACGACATCCAGGGCCGCCCGGTCTCGGTCAACGACCCCGACCAGGGCACCTCCACCATGACGTACAACACGCACGGTGACCTGGAAAAGACCACCGACTCCCGGCCCGACACGCCGGACCTCTACTACACCTACGACCAGGTCGGCCGGCTCGAAACCCTCCGCGAGGCCAGCCTCACCGGCCAGAAACGCATCGGATACACCTACGACTCGCCGGCCAAGGGCCTCGTCAAGTCCGCCTCCCGGTTCATCGGCACCGACGAGTACCGCGACGAGACCGTCACCGTCGACAAGCTCTACCGGCCGACGCAAACCAAACTCACCCTCCCAGCCTCGCAGGCAGGCTTCTGCGGCATAGGAGCCACGACCTGCAGCTTCACCAACAAGGCCACGTTCAAGGCCAGCGGCGCGCTCAACAACCTCACGCTCCCCGCAGCCGGCGGACTGAGCCAAGAGATCCTCACCCACAAGTACGACACGACCTACGGCATGCCCAACCAGCTGGCCACCGACTACGGCGACGCCAGCTACTACGCCATCCAATCCGGCTACACCAGCCTGTTCGAACTCAACACCATCACTCGGGCCACCGCCCTGGCAGGCGCCAAGTTCCTCCAGTCCGCCACCTACTACGACGAAGCCACCGGCCGGGCCAAGAGCAGCTTGGTTGCCCGCTCAACGTCCCCGGGTCTGATCGCCAACATCGAGTACGCCTACGACCCCAGCGGCAACCTCAAGAAGATCGACGACAACCCCGGCAGCGGCACCCGCGACACCCAGTGCTTCACCTACGACCACCAACGCCGACTCACCCAAGCGTGGACACCCGAGTCCCATGACTGCGCCACGCCCCCGCAGAACGACCAGGAACTCGGAGGGCCGGCACCCTACTGGCAGCATTGGTCGTTCGGCGCGCCCACCGACCCGAAGGGCCGCATCGGGAACAGGCTGACCCAGACCGAGCGGGCCACCCCGACCGGAACCATCACCACCACCTACAACTACCCGAGCCCGCAAACCGCCCAACCCCACGCCCTGCTGGGCTGGAGCCGAACGGACAACACCGGCACCACCACCGGCTCGTACTCCTACGACAACGCCGGCAACATGACCAGCCGACCCGGCCCCTCCGGTCAACAAACGATGACCTGGGATGCCGAATGCCATCTGGCCACACTGACCGACAGCGCAGGCACCAACTCCTACATCTACGACGCCTCCGGCAACCGACTCATCGCCACCGACCCCACCAGCAGCACCCTGTTCCTCGACGGCCAAGAGGTCCGGCGAAACAACAGCACCGGCCAGGTCGACGCCACCCGCTACTACACCTTCAACGGCGAGACCATCGCCCAACGCACCGTCACCGGCCTCACCTGGCTCGCCAGCGACTACCAAGGAACCGCCCAGCTCAGCATCGCCACCGACACCAACCAGACCACCACCCAACGCAGACAAACCCCCTACGGCACACCCCGCGGACCACAGCCAACCTGGCCCAACCAACAGGGATTCCTCGGCGGCTTCAAAGACCCCACCGGCCTGACACACCTGGGCGCACGCGAGTACGACCCGACCATCGGCCGGTTCATCTCCGTCGACCCCATCAACGACCCCGGCAACCCCCGCCAAC
>NZ_SMKJ01000471.1:0-3240 GCF_004348615.1 Micromonospora sp. KC207 | reverse complement strand
CCGGCGCGAACGCCTTCTGCGCCAACCGCAACATCACGATCGAGTCCTTACCACCGGAGAAGAGCAGCACCGGCCGCTCCATCTCCGCAACCACCTCACGCATCACGAAGATGCTCTCCGCCTCGAGCTCGTCGAGCTGGGAGACCTGATACGCAGCCGATCCGCTGCTCATCGCGTGTCCTTTCCGGTAGAGGGGACGCCGGAGCCGCCCGGGGCCGCCGCGCCGGAGAGCTGCCGCCCGAGGGCGGCGAGCAGCGGCGCGGCGAGTTCCTGGCGGCAGACCAGCAAATCGGGCAGGCGCGGGTCGGCCTGGTTGTAGGTCAGCGGGGAGCCGTCGATGCGGGACGCGTGGAACCCGGCGGCGGTGGCCACCGCCACCGGAGCGGCCGAGTCCCACTCGTACTGGCCGCCCGCGTGGATGTACGCGTCGACCGCACCATCGATCACCGCGGAGATCTTCGCCCCCGCCGAGCCCATCGGCACCAGTTCGGCACCGACCTCTCCGGCCAGGTCGGTCAGGAAGGCCGGCGGTCGGCTGCGGCTGGCCGCCAGCCGCAGGGGCGCGCCGGGGCCGGGGGAGGCGGCCGGCGGGTCGTCGGTCGCCAGCACCCGGTCCTGCGCGGGCAGCCCGATCGCCCCCGCCACGAGGCGGTGCGGGGTCCCGGCGTCACGCGCCCAGAGCGCCACGTGCACCGCCCAGTCCGAGCGACCCTCCTCGGAGAACTCCCGGGTCCCGTCCAGCGGGTCGATGATCCACACCCGGTCGGCAGTCAGCCGGCCGGCCCCGTCGGCGCGGCCGACCAGGCGGGAGTCCTCGTCCTCCTCGGACAGGACCGCGTCGTCCGGACGGTGCGCCGCCAACTCGGCGCGAAGGAAGTCGTGGGAGGCCTGGTCGCCGGCGGCCTTCAGCGCGGCCGGATCGCCGTGGCTGTGCGCGGCGCGTACCCGCAGCAGCAGTTCGCCGGCGCGGGCCGCGAGCCGGCGGGCGAGGCCCGCGTCGGTTTCCGGTGGGGTCAGGGTCGGCATGGCAGCTCCTCGCAGGGGCCGGTGGGAAACGCCCGGGCGGTCACTGGATCGCCCGTCGACTGAAGCAGTGGACGCTGAGCCAGGTCAGCGCCACGGCCACCCCGGTGAGCACGCTCAGGCACACCCAGGCTGGGATGTGCGGCACGCCGGGCAGTAGCGCGCCGCGCACCCCCTCCGAGACGTACGTCATCGGGTTGAGCGCGGTGACCACCTGGTACCAGGGCATCGACAGCCGTGGCCAGGGGTAGTGAATGCACCCGGTCCAGATGATCGGGGTGAGGATCACCGAGAAGGTGACGTTGATCCGCTGCACCGGCAGGGTGGTGGCCAGGCTCATCCCGATCGCGCCGCCGATCCACGCGCCGAGCAGCGCCACCGCGAACGCCAGGGGCAGTCCTTCCGGCCGCCACGGCGCCGAGCCGACCACCAGGGCGCCGAGTGGATAGATCAGGATGGCCGCGAGCAGCCCTCGGACGGTGGCGATGACCAGCTTGCCGATCGCGACGAGGCCGGTCGGCAGCGGGGCCATCAGCCGGTCCTCGATCTCCATGGTGAAGCCGAACTCCTTCACCAGCGGCAGGGCGACGCTCTGCAACGCGGTGGTGAGGGCGGCCAGCGCGATGATCCCGGGCAGGAAGAAGCTGGCGAAGTCGCGCCCGACGATGCCCTGCCCGCCGAGGATCGTGTCGAACACGAAGAGCATGAACAGCGGCGTCAGCCCGACCTGCACCAGGATGACCCAGAGTTCCCTGCCGGTGACCATGAGGTCGCGGCGCAGCACGGCGGCGAACACCCGACCGGCGCCGGGTCGGGGACGCGGGGTGACCGCCGGTCGCAGCGGGGTCGGCGTGTCGAGAGCGGTCACCGTGCTTCCCTTCCGGTCAGTTCGATGAAGACGTCTTCCAGGCTCGGCTCGCCGATGTCGATGGCGTTGAGCGCCGCCGACCGTCCGGTGAGCACGGAGACCGCCGCGCCGAGCAGCGCGGCGGGGTCGGTGGCCAGGTGCAGGCGGATCCGCAGCCGTCCGCGACCGGCCGGGCCCCCGCCATTGCGGCCCGCCGCACCACCCCGCCCGAGCAGGCCCGCGCCGGCCAGAGCGGCCAGGCCGCCACCACCGGCCCGTGCCCCGCCACCGGCCCGGGCGGCCAGCGCGGCCAGCGCCGCGCCGCCGCCGGCACCGGCTGCGGCGAGCCCGCCGCCGGGCAGGCCCGCACCGGGTCGCCAACCCGCCGGCGCGGCCGGCGACGCCAGCCGCTCCGCCTTGCGTACGCCGTCCAGCTCGCCCAGCGCGGCGCACAGGGCCTCCGGGTCGTCGGCGGGGGCCGGGGTGACCGTGAGGTCGAGGATCGCGTCGCCGGCCAGGCCCCGGACCAGGTTCTCCGGGGTGTCGAGGGTGAGCAGCCGGCCGTGGTCGACGATGCCGACCCGGTCGACCACCCGGGCCGCCTCGTTCATGGCGTGGGTGGTGAGCACGATCGCGACGCCGCGCTCGCGTAGCTGGCGGATCTGGCTCCAGATCAGCAGCCGGGTCTGCGGGTCGAGGGCGTTGGTCGGCTCGTCGAGGAAGAGCACCGTGGGGTCGTGGGTGAGCGCCCGGGCGATCATCAGCCGCTGGGCCATCCCGCCGGAGTACGCCTCGATCCGCCGGTCGGCCCGCTCGGTGAGGCCGAATCGTTCCAGCAGCTCCTCGGCCCGGGTCTCGGCCTCCCGCCGGGGCAGCCCGTGGTATGTCGCGTGGTAGACCAGGTTCTGCCGGGGGGTGAGGGCGCGGTCCAGGTTGTTGTGCTGGGGCACCACCGCCAGTTGGGCGCGGGCGGTCGCCGGATCCCGGCCGACGTCGACGCCACCGACCAGGGCCCGGCCGCCGGTGGCCCGCAGCCGGGTGGTGAGGATGCCGACGGTGGTGGACTTGCCGGCGCCGTTGGGCCCGAACAGTCCGAAGATCTCGCCCGGCGCGACGGTGAACGACAGCCCGTCCACGGCGTTGGCGTCGCTGCGGGGGTAGCGCTTGACGAGGTCGGCGACCTCGACCACGGCCGGCCCGTCTCTGCTGGGCATCTTCTCTCCTGTCTGGGGGTGCGGGGGTACCGCCGTGCGCCGCCGGGGCAGGGATGCCCGGCAGCGCGCGGCGTGGCCGGCGGTCAGCCGCCGGCGGGCTTGGGGTGGGCGCTGAAGAACTGCCAGATGGTCTGGGTGGCGTTCAGCGCATTGGAG
>NZ_SMKJ01000470.1:0-3258 GCF_004348615.1 Micromonospora sp. KC207 | reverse complement strand
GGGCTGGGGCTCAGTCACGACGGCCATCGCCGTCCAGGTTAACGGCGGCACCCGGAACGGCCGACGCCGACCACCTAGGCTGTGCCCATGCAGGAGCAGTCGGAGCAATCCCTCGCGCCGGGCCGGTCCGCCCGGGTCGAGCTGACCGTGACCGAGGCCGACACCGCGCTGGCCGCCGGTTCCGGCGACGTTCCGGTGCTGGGCACCCCCCGGGTGGTCGCCCTGGCCGAGGCGGCGACGGTGGCGGCGACCGCCGGGGCGCTGCCGCCAGGGCGCACGACGGTCGGCACCCGGGTCGAGCTGGACCACCTCGCCCCCACGCCGGTCGGGCGGTCGGTGGTCGCGCGGGCCCGGCTCACCGACGTCGACGGTCGGCGGCTGGGCTTCGAGGTGACGGTCACCGACGCCGGGGAGATCGTCGCGCGGGGGCGGGTGGAGCGGACGCTGGTCGACCGGCGGCGCTTCGTCGAGCGGGCCTCGGGCGCGCCGGCCGGGGCGGCCACGGCATGACGCCGCGGTTCGTCGAGGTCGCCGACCGGGTGTACGTGCTGCGCGAGCCGCTGCTCGACGTCAACGTCACGCTGGTGGTCGGCGACGGCGGGGCGCTGGTGGTGGACACCCTCTCCACCGCCGGGCAGGCCGCCGAGCTGGTCGCCGCCGCCCGCGCGATCACCCCGCACCCGTGGGCGGTGGTGAACACGCACCACCACTTCGACCACTGCTTCGGCAACGCCGTCCTCGCCGGTGACCCGGCCCGCCCGGTGTACGCGCACGAGGCCGCCGCCGTGGCGCTACGGGACCGCCCCGACGAGGTGCGCCGGGCCGCGTACGAGGAGGTGCGCGCCGCCCGGCCCGAGCTGGCCGCCGAGCTGGCCGGCACGCGGCTGCTGGCCCCGACGCACGTCGTGCGCGGCGAGACGGTGCTGGACGTCGGCGGCCGGCGGGTGGTGCTGCGCCACCCGGGGCACGGGCACACCGACGCCGACCTGGTGGTGCACGTGCCGGACGCGGACGTGCTGGTCGCCGGGGACCTGGTGGAGCAGAGCGGCCCGCCGGCGTTCGAGGAGTCGTACCCGTTGCAGTGGCCGGACGCGGTCGCCGAGCTGCTCCGGCTGACCACCCCGGGCACGGTGGTCGTGCCGGGGCACGGTGAGCTGGTCGACCCGGAGTTCGTCCGGGCCCAGCACGGGCAGCTCGCCGAGCTGTCCTGGCTGATCCGGGCCGGCCACACCGGCGGGGCCCCACCGGAGCGGGTAGCCGCCGAGGCCCCCTTCGGTGCCCGTGCCGCCCTCACCGCCGCCCGCCGTGGCTACGCCGAACTGGACGGCGTCGGCTGACCGAGCGGGGGCGGGCGGGTCAGCCGGGGAAGCGGCGCAGCACCTCGGCTCGGGTGGGCATGGCGACCGCGCCGCCCGGTGACTCGCAGACCAGGCCGGCCACCCGCAGCGCGAACGCGACCCGCCGGTGCCAGTCGGCCGGGTCGGCGGGCTCCCCGTCGACCAGCAGGTCGGCGACGAGGGCCGCCATCACCGAGTCGCCCGCGCCGGTGGCGTCCACCGCGCGCACCTTCGGTGCGGGTACGCGTACCGGATCGGCCTTGACGGGGGCGACCACCGCGCCGTCCGCGCCGAGGGTGACCACGACGGTCCCCGCCCCCAGCTCCCGCAGGTACGCCGCAACCCCCTCGACCGGCTCGCCGGGGTAGAGCAGTTCCGCGTCGGCGGTGCTGAGCTTGACCAGGTGGGCGGAGGCGGCGAACTCCGCGACCGTTTCGCGCAGGGCGGCCAGCGCAGCCGGGCCGCCGAGCAGCCGGGGCCGGACGTTCGGGTCGAACACCCGCAGCCCGCCCGCGAGCGACCAGGCCCGGCGCGCGGCGGCCAGCACGCTCGGCGACAGCAGCACGATCGACCCGCAGTAGAGCACGTCGGCGCCCCCGACCAGGTCGACGTGCAGGTCGTCGGCGGTGAGCAGCTCATATGATGGTGGCTCGCCGTAGAAGCGGAAGTCCGGCTCGGCTCCGGAGTGGGTGGCCACCGCCAGCGCGGTCGACGCGGGCGCGGTGACCGCCCCGGCCAGCCCGACTCCGGCGTCGGTCAGGAACGCGCGGATCCGGTCGGCGAGCACGTCGTCGCCGAGCGAGCCGACGAACTGCACCGACCCGCCGAGCCGGGCCACCCCGACGGCGACGTTGAGCGGTCCGCCACCGATCGCCTGCCGGAAGACGGGCTGGCCGTCGCACTCGGCGTCGAGCAGGTCGACCAGTGCCTCGCCCAGCACCACCGCGTATCCCATCGGAAGTCCCTCCGTCGTTCCGCCACCGTGCCCCAATCCTGTCCTACCTGACGGCGACGCCGGCACCGAACCTCGACGGGACCGGCCGCGGGGGCGAATATCATCGACGGTCGGCTATTGCGACGGGCGGAGCCGGCGTGGTGAGATGACGATGCCGGCCGATACGAGGGCTGTCGTGTCCGCCGGCGCCGGGAGAGCCAGCGCGAGGGGCACGCCGGTCCGCCGAGGCGGACCGTCGGTGACGCGCGCCGTCGGCCCACGGGCATGGGCGCGACACCGCGATCGTGACATCCGCTCGTCGCAGCGGAACGGCCGGTGCGGTCGTTCCGCGAGTCAGGAGAACCCCGTGACCCGTTCCCGCACGGCCGCGCTGCTCATCGCGGCCGCCACCCTCGCCGCGGGTGCCGCCACCCTGGTGGCCAGCCCCGATCCCGCCGCTGCCCACGGCGCCGCGATGACCCCCGGCAGCCGGACCTACCTCTGCTGGAAGGACGGCCTCGCCCCCACCGGTGAGATCAAGCCGAACAACCCGGCCTGCTCGGCCGCGGTCGCTCAGAACGGGCCCAACTCGCTGTACAACTGGTTCAGCGTGCTGCGCTCGGACGCTGGCGGTCGCACCGTGGGCTTCATCCCTGACGGCAAGCTGTGCAGCGGCGGAAACCCCGGCTTCAGCGGCTACGACGCGGCCCGCACCGACTGGCCGCTGACCCACCTGACCGCAGGTGCCCGGTTCGACTTCAAGTACAGCAACTGGGCCCACCACCCGGGCACCTTCTACTTCTACGTGACCAAGGACAGTTGGAGCCCGACCCGGGCGTTGGCCTGGAGCGACCTGGAGACCCAGCCCTTCCTCACGGTGACCAACCCGCCGCAGAACGGTCCGGTGGGCACCAACGAGGGGCACTACTACTTCAGCGGCAACCTGCCGTCGGGCAAGAGCGGCCGGCACATCATCTACTCGCGCTG